>NZ_VHOP01000019.1:0-130772 GCF_008704325.1 Acetobacter sp. DmW_125128
ATCGCCATTCCCTCAATCAACGCAGAAGAAATAGAATCATACAGAAGACCTCAAAACCAGGGGGTTTTTAGAACCCTCCAGGTGGCACAGCCGTACAAACAAAACCCCCGGCGCACAAAAACGCCGAGGGTTTGGTTTGTAAAGCGCAGGCTAATTAGTTCAGCGTCATCAGGCTGGCATTGCCGCCCGCTGCGGTGGTGTTGATGCTACGGGACTGCTCCTCCAGCACCACTTCAACAGAAGGCAATGTCTGGCCTGTTACAAAGGCAGAAACAATGGGGCCATTGGCTTCGGCCAGTGTTTTGCGCGCACTGCGGAAAATGGCGTTATCGTCCTCTCCCAGCAGGATGGAGCAGGGCAGGGCCGTTGCACTGGCAACCGGGCGAATAGCTTGGCGCAGAATATCTGGCAGTCTGTCCAACCATTCGGTCAGTTCTTCTTCGGCCAGTACCAGTGCCGTATTGCCACCAGCCAGCGCCAGAGAGACCTGATCATACAATCCGGCCAGCGTAATGGGCACACAGAGCACATTGCCACGTGCGCTCAGGCGGTAGATGTTCTGTTCCCCCACTGGGCCGGGCAAGGTGATTTCTCCACCCACCAGCGGTAGGCGTGCCAGATGGCCAGCAACCTGTGCGGCTTTGCTTTCACCCTTTTCACGCAGCCAGTCTGTCCACTGCGCCATTTCTGGCGTGGTGCGGCCACGCACAATCTGCGCCACGGTTGGCGCTGCGGATAACAGACGGCGCAGAATAAGCGGGCCGCCTGCCTTGGGGCCGGTGCCAGAAAGGCCACGCCCGCCAAAAGGCTGCACGCCCACAACTGCGCCAATGGTGTTGCGATTGACGTAAAGGTTGCCAGCCTCAACTTGTGAAAGCACGCTTTTGATTGTGGAATCCAACCGGGTATGCAGGCCGAATGTCAGCCCGTAGCCGGTATCGTTAATTTCCAGCAGCAGTTCTTCCAACTTGTCGCGCTGGAAACGCAGAACATGCAGCACGGGGCCAAATACTTCTGGCCCAATTTCCCGAATGTTCAGCACCTCAATCAGCGTGGGTGGCACG
The DNA here is from genome assembly GCF_008704325.1 of Acetobacter sp. DmW_125128. Classification (NCBI taxonomy): domain Bacteria; kingdom Pseudomonadati; phylum Pseudomonadota; class Alphaproteobacteria; order Acetobacterales; family Acetobacteraceae; genus Acetobacter; species Acetobacter sp. DmW_125128. Next base: position 1,065 of record NZ_VHOP01000019.1, read on the forward strand.
TAGCTGCCGTTGGCGCAGGCTTCTGGCACAGGCAGCGCCATAACCGGAGCCTTGCGGGCCTTAAAGGCGTTAACGTGTGCGGTAATGTTGGCTGCGGCTTCTTCGGTAATCACCGGGCCGACATCGCAGGAAAGATGTGCGGGGTTGCCAATGCGCAGTTCGCGCATAGCGCCACGCAGCATGGCCAGAATGTGGTCTGCACAATCTTCCTGCACACACAGAACGCGCAGTGCGGAGCAGCGCTGGCCCGCGCTATCAAAAGCCGAGGCCAGAACATCGGCCACAACCTGTTCTGCCAGTGCGGAGGAATCCACAATCATGGCGTTCTGGCCGCCAGTTTCGGCCACAAATGGCACAGGCTGGCCGGTGGCTGTGCGGCGTTCCAGAAGCTGGCGGTTGATAATCTGCGCCACGGTGGTGGAACCCGTGAACATCACACCCATTACGCGCTCATCCGCCACGGCAGCAGCGCCTATGTCACCTTCCCCCGTGAGCAGTTGCAGGGCTGCGGGGGGTACGCCTGCTTCTTGCAAAATGCCTACGGCCACGGCAGCAACAAGCGGTGTTTCTTCTGCCGGTTTGGCCAGCACAACGTTGCCAGCCGCAAGGGCTGCGGCAATCTGGCCGATAAAGATGGCCAGCGGGAAGTTCCACGGGCTAATGCAGGTCACAATACCTAGCGGCTTGTGGGTGGTGTTATCAAAATCCCGCCGGATAGTGGCGCCGTAATAACGCAGAAAGTCTACAGCCTCGCGCACTTCCGCCACTGCGTTGGGAAGGGATTTTCCGGCTTCACGCCCCAGAAGCGCCAGAAGATCATCTGTGCGTTCTTCCAGAATGTCAGAGGCTTTTTGCAGAATGTCTGCACGTTCTGCCGGGCTGCGGTTAGCCCAATCCTGCTGGCTTTTTTGTGCGGCATCTACAGCTTTTGTTACAATATCTGGCGTGGCGTAAGACACTTTGCCCACGACATCGCGCCGGTCTGCCGGGTTGGTAACAGGGCGGAAAGTGCCTTTCTTTTTTACACCCACAACCATTGGCGTGGCTTCCCACGTTTGCGGGGCATCTTTAATACCGGCGGCCAGTGCAGACAGCACTTTGTCATCCGCCAGATCTACCCCTGCGGAATTGGTGCGTTCGGGCGCAAACAGATCACGCGGGTTGCGGATTTCTGTGTGCGGTGCGCCGTAAGGTGTGTAACGGCGGGCCACATCAATGGGGTTTTCAATCAGGGATGACAGCGGAATGGCGCTATCTCCAATCTGGTTGACAAAGGAGGAGTTTGCACCGTTTTCCAGCAAGCGGCGCACAAGGTAAGCCAGCAGGGTTTCATGCGTGCCAACAGGTGCATAAATGCGGCACGGACGGTTGAACTTGTCTGCCCCCACAACCTGTTTGTATAGCGGTTCACCCATGCCATGCAGGCACTGGAATTCGTAAGAGCCAAGCGCGAATTGTTCGCCCGCCAAAGTGTAAATGGTGGAAAGCGTGCGAGCGTTATGTGTGGCGAACTGCGGAAAAATAACATCACGCGCGTTCAGCAGTTTGCGGGCACAGGCAATGTAGCTGATATCTGTGTGGCACTTGCGGGTATAAACGGGAAAATCCGCCATGCCCTCAACCTGCGCCTTCTTGATTTCGCTATCCCAGTAAGCGCCTTTTACCAAACGCACCATAATGCGGCGGTTGCTGCGTTTGGCCAGATCAATAATGTAATCCAGCACATACGGGCAGCGTTTGCCGTAAGCCTGCACGACAAACCCAATACCGTTCCAGCCTTCCAACCCCGGTGTGGCGCACAGGGCTTCTAGAATATCTAAAGAAACATCCAAACGTTCTGTTTCTTCCGCATCAATGTTCAGGCCGATATCGTATTTGCGGGCCAGCAGCGTAAGTTCCTGCACAACTGGCAGCAGTTCACCCATAACGCGGTCATGCTGCGCGCGGGCATAGCGTGGGTGCAGGGCGGAGAGTTTGATGGAAATGCCGGGCCGGTCATACACATTGTTGCCGGTTGCGCTGCGGCCAATGGTGTTAATGGCGTTGATGTAATCCTGCCGGTAGCGTTCGGCATCATGCGCGGTAAACGCCGCTTCGCCCAGCATATCGTAGGAATAGGAAAAACCGATAGCTTCTAGCTTGGCGCTGTTCTTACGGGCCTGATCAATAGTCTGGCCCAGCACAAACTGTTCGCCCATCAGGCGCATGGCGGCATCTACGGCCTTGCGGATAATGGGTTTGGATGTGCGTTCTGCAAAGTTGAGCAGAGAGCTGGCAAGCGTGCCTTCATCATGACCGGTTACAAGTTTGCCGGTAAGCGCCAGCCCCCATGCGGCAGCGTTGGCAAACAAAGGCTTGCCGCGCGCAACATGAGAAAGCCAGTTGCTTTCACCAATCTTGTCCTGAATCAGCGCATCGCGCGTGGCCATGTCGGGAATACGCAGCAGCGCTTCGGCCAGACACATCAGGGCCACGCCCTCGGTGGAGGAAAGAGAGAATTCCTGCACCAGCGTTTCCACCAGCCCCGGGCTGCGGCGTGCACGCAGGGCCTCGGCCAGTTGAGAGGCCATAGTGGCTACGCTGCCGTTTTCGGCCTCTGTTAATGTGGCATCTGGTGTCAGGGTTTCCACACACTGGGCTTCGGGGCGGCGCATGGCTTCAATAATAGCCTGCCGAAGTGGGGTGCGGGATGCAAAATCAGGAGCGAACGTGTCTGTGGATGACATGGGCTTTTCATTCCGGATTGGTGAGCCAGAACCGGGCCTGCCGAGTGTGCAGGTAGTTTTGGCTTCATAATGATTATTCCCTCCTTGCATGATAATATATGATTTGCAACATAATATATTATCCGAAAATGCAGAGGTGTTCCGCTCTGTAAATCCGACCTGTAGCGCTGAGGTTTTTGTGAGTTTCCGTGAGAGGAAATTAGGTGCCTGTTGCGGCGGTTTTAGCGGCTTTTCGGGTGCGGAACACATCTATGGAAATAGCAGCGGATTCCAGAATATGCGCGCGTGTAAGCTTTGCGCATAAATCGGCATCGCGGTTGCGGCAGGCATCCAGAATCGCCTTGTGTTCCAGATCTGTAATATCCTTGCGGCCCTCTATCACCAGATGCCCCCGAATATAGCGATCAAGCCGCACGTGCAGGTCTTCTATCATTTCCAGCAGGCGCGGGCTGCGGGCTGAGGCGTAAATGGAATTATGAAAAGCGCGGTTGAGCGCGCCAGAGCGAATACGGCCAGAAGGGCCATGCACACCTTCTACAAAGGCCTCATACGCATCTTCTACACGGGCAAAATCAACGCGTGTCATGTTGCGCACACCTTCTGCGGCGGCGCGTTCCTCTAAAATGGCACGAATCTGGGAGTATTCCAGAATATCCGCCTCATTCATGCCAATCACCATCGCCCCTTTATTAGGCATGAAGGTGACAAGCCCTTCGGCTTCCAGATGTTTCAGGGCTTCGCGCACAGGAATAATGCTAACACCAAAGCCACTTGCCAGTTCAGATTGTGGCAGAGGTTGGCCGGGCTGAATCTGGTCTTCCAAAATGGCGCGGCGCAGGGCATCGCATATGGTTTCAGAAGCGGTGCCGTGGCCTGTTATTTCCGTGCTTGCAAAAAGGCTGGCTGGCAGCATGCCTTGTGTTCCCGCTTGTCGTTTCTTTTTCGATACAAGTTAACGTTGTACCCTGCTGGCTGGCTGGCTGTCCAATTTTCGGTGAAAGTTAGGTGTATATTTGGATAGAAGGCCCAGCTTTGCTCAGACACTCACTAGATCGTGATCTAGCGTGAGGGGTGCAAGAAAGCACGAATAACACTTTCTGCACAGTTTGTTATAACATAAAGAAGCGGCTCCAGATACTCCACACATCTTACAGAGGCGCAACAGGGAAGTTCACAAAAATCAGGCTTTTTGTGTTGTGGGTGAATTAAGAAAAGTGAGGCAGATTCATCAATATTCGTATCTTTGCCATGTGGGGGCAGGCTGGCGGGGCTTGGGCTGTTGGTGCTGCGCAAAGGCAGGCACGGGCCGCGTGCAAGACAAGCCTTGGGGCAGGGGTTGTGGAAAAACCCTGATATATCTGTGGTCTGCCATGTGCGGGGTGCGCAATGGGGCTGCTTGATCTTTCAGGCAGATACAGGGCAGTTTGAGGCATATTCCGCTAGGGAGATTCTGAATGAAACTGATTGCCGTACGTGCCCTGTCGGCGCTTGCCCTCACCACATCTCTGCTGGCAGGGGCTGCTGTGTCTGCCCATGCGCAGGAAAATACAGATGCGCCCGTAACACGCGCCGGAGATACATCCCGCCTGACAGATGTAGATCCGTCTGGCTTTGTTGGTTCCATTGATCCGGCAGAAAATGCTGGCCTGCTGAACTACTGTGTGCAGAACGAATACGTTGATTACGACGATGGCTGGCGCACGTTGCAGGAATACAACAAAAAGACCAACGCCGTGCCGGAAGGGCAGGAAGGCAATATGTCTTACGCCAACGGTTCTGCTGGTCTGCTGCATGCCAACAACCACACCTACACCATTGCCATGGCTGTTCTGCCAGTGCGCCAGAAAACCTGTAAGGCTGTTCTGGAACGGGCCAAGGCTTCTCTGTAAGCACAAGGCTGTTATTCCGGTTTTCTTGATAAGGCCGGATCACGCTGAACACGGCATGATGGAAGGGTCAGTCACACAGGTGGCTGACCCTTTTTCTGTATGAACGCACTTTAATTTAGTGTTCATAGGGCGCAGGGTCTTTCATGCTGGCGTGCAATATGGTCAAACCAGTTCTGTTTCGTAACAAGAACAACAGAAGCCGAAAGGGCCAGACAGAGTGGTAGATGCGTTTTTCCCCGCAACGGATAACCCCGTTTCTGATCGGTATCAGGATCTTGTGCAGCGGGCGCAACGTGATCCGGAGGAATTCTGGCTTGCTCAAGCGCAACGGCTTGCGTGGCATACGCAACCGATGCAGGCCTCCCGCTCTGATTTTACAGGCGATGTGCGTATTTCTTGGTATGAAGACGGGCGGCTGAATGCGGCAGAAAACTGCCTTGATCGGCACGTTCTGTATCAGCCCGATAACGCGGCCCTGATCTGGCAGGGGCAGGAAGATGGGCACCGCGAGGTACTTTCATACCGGGAACTGCATGCCCGTGTATGCCGCTTGGGCAATGTGCTGCGCCGCTTGGGTGTAAAAAAGGGAGACCGCGTGGCCATCCATCTGCCTATGGTGGCGGAAGGGGTTATTTCCATGCTGGCTTGCGCCCGCATTGGTGCTGTGCATGTGGTGCTGTTTGGTGGTTTTTCTGCTGAAGGGCTGGCCGAACGCCTAAAGGACAGTGGCGCCGTGGTGGTTATTACTGCAGACGTGGCACGCCGAGGGCCCAAGCAAATCCCCAGCAAAGCCACAATGGATGACGCCATAAAGTTGTGTGGGGCAGAAAGCACTGTAAGCAACGTGCTGGTGGTGCCTGTAACGGGAGCCGCTGTGCCGATGCAAGAAGGGCGGGATCTGTCCTACACAGCAGAAGTAGCGCTTGAAATGCCGGATTGCCCGCCAGAAGTTATGAACGCGTGTGATCCGCTGTTCCTGCTTTACACATCTGGCAGCACTGGCCGCCCCAAAGGGTTGGTACACAGCACCGGCGGGTATTTGGTGTGGGCCTCTTTCACGCATGAAATGGTGTTTGATGCCAAACCCAATGATGTGTTCTGGTGCACGGCGGATACAAGCTGGATTACCGGCCACACCTATGTTGTGTATGGGCCTCTGGTAAATGGCGGCACCATTCTTGTATATGAAGGCCTGCCATCATGGCCGCAGCCCGGCCGCTGGTGGGATGTTATAGATCAGAATCAGGTTTCGGTTTTCTATACATCTCCCACAGTTATTCGTGCTGCCATGCGGGAAGATGATGCCGTGGTGCAAAGTCGTTCTTTGTCCAGCCTGCGTGTGCTGGGCACGGTGGGTGAGCCGATTAGCCCGGAAGCATGGAAGTGGTTTTATACAGAAGTGGGGCGCAATGCCTGCCCGGTGGCCGATACATGGTGGCAGACAGAAACTGGCGGCGTGATGATTACCGCCTGTGCCCAGAATGTTGCGGGCAAGCCGGGGGCCGCAGGGCTGCCTCTGCCGGGTATTGCTGTTACGCTTACAGATACCAAAGGGCAGGATATTGAAGGCGAGGGCGAAGGCCTGCTGTGCCTTGCTCAATCTTGGCCCGGACAGGCCATGACGTTATGGCAGGATCACGAACGTTTCCGTAAAACCTATTTCAGCACATGCCCGGGACATTATTTTTCTGGCGATGGTGCGCGGCGGGATGCCACCGGCTATTACTGGATTACCGGCCGGGTGGATGATGTGGTGAACGTATCTGGCCACCGCATTGGCACGGCGGAAATTGAAGATGCCGTGGCCGAAGATCATGCCGTGGTGGAAAGTGCGGCTGTTGGCGTGCCGCATGATTTGAAAGGGCAGGCCCTTGTGGTGTTTGTGGTGCCCAAGGCGGAGGGCGCGTTTGATGCCACAGCCGTAAACAAGGCCGTGGCAGCCGGTGTGGGCCGCTATGCGGTGCCAGAAAAAATTTACGTTGTGCCGGATCTGCCTAAAACACGTTCGGGCAAAATTGTGCGGCGTCTGTTGCGCAAAATTGCATCCAATGATCTGGAAAATATGGGGGATCTGTCTACCTTGGCAGATCCGGATATTGTGGCCGAGCTGATAAAGCTGGTTGCCCAGCAGAATAGCTGATTAACTGGGCCTTATTACACATAGCCGGGGCGCTTATGCCCCGGTTTCTGCCACTCTGGCAGCTTTAAGCAACGCAAAGCGTGGCGCGCCGTTTACACTTTCCTGCCACATGGCAAGGGGACGCACCCAGTAATCTCCTCGTGCTTCACTGCGGTAGGTTACAAGCCATTCTTCGGTTTCACTGTGGCGGCCTGTGCAGATCACAGTATAAAGTCCGCCCTTGTAATGTTTATAAAGACCGGGGCAGGGCATTTCTGGCACTTGGGTATCTGCTTTATTCTGGTTATGTTCTATCATGATCGGGATATCCTGCTGGGTAGGTTATGATCCTGTGTTGCGGAAGGAGCGCACTTTTGAACCATCGTGTTGTGCTGTGTCAGGCGTTAACTGGCTTTATGTTTCTGTTTTGCGTTAATCCCGGCCACGCCACAACCACGGGCCATACCAAAACGCATGCGCATACATCCAAGCGCACGCATCATGCGGCTGCGGCCCGTAGCCCCGCTGGTGGTGCGCCGGTTGTGCTCACAAGCCAGCCGGGAACATCGCTGGACAAGGAAGCCCGCCGCCTGAATGCCGAGGATATGGCTGCCGCCGCCCGGCATAAGGAAAAACCATTGGTATTGATTGGTTCTGCCCCACTTGGCACCAGTGGCGGTAGCATGGCGCTGTTTGTGCAGGTGCAATCTGCCAGCCTGTGTGGCTCTGCGGGGTGTTCAACAGATGTGTATCTGAAGCGCGGGAATGATTGGGACAAGATTCTGGATTCCGTTAGCGGGCCAATTGAACTGATGTCCACCGCCCACGGGGGGATGAAGGATATTGTGGTGGATGGCACAGACCGCTGGGTTTGGAAGAACAACACCTATGTAGATACCATTGTGGCGCAGGATGTACCGGGGTTGAAAGATTCTATCGAGCAGCATCAGGCGCAGATGCGCAAACACGGTAAGTCCTCAACCCGGTAATTTTTAAAGTGCCAGCACCTCAACCCGGTTTGGCCTATACGGCGCTAAAAACACTGGCCACGGTGGCAATTACCGTGGTGCTCATTGCTCTTTTGCGCGGCGGCTTAGCGTTGCTGCCCAAATTTGATTCCGTTACGGGTGGGCAGGCTGGCACGCACCTGTTGCAACTTCTGGCTGGTGATGGGCAAGCCCGCACTCAAAATGCCGTTTCTATCGGGTTGATGCTGGGCTGCTTTATTCTGGCTGTTCTGCTGGTGCAGGTGCTGGAAAAATTGTGGCGCAAGCGGGCCAGATAACGCCCGTTCCAAAGCGGGCTTTATCTGGGGTGAGGTATTAGGCGGCACGTTTGGCGTGTGGTTTACGCGGCTTCTTCCGCAAGGTTTGTGCCTGCTAATGTGGGCCTGTTTTCGGCTGCGGCTGCTTTGTTCCAGAAAAATGTCAGCTCATGTTTGTTATGGGCCAGATGCGCCAAGCTGCCACCCGGAATGGCCTCAAACGCAGCAACAATTTCATGGTCGGTTTCACCCTGAAACTTTACCGTCAGCACAATGTTGTTGGTGTTGCCAGAAGTAATCCAGTTTTGCGTAAGCCGTAAAAGGCGCTGCGGGTAAGCAATGATGTCTGAAAACATCCAGTCCACCGCAGCAAGTTTTTCGGGTTCCAACCCAAAGGCGCTGGCTTGCTGGAAGGATACGCCCGGCATGGTGGCCACTTTGGAGTCAAGCGGTGCGCGATCAAACGCTGTTACCTGCGCTCCAAGGTTGGCAATGGCCCATGTCCATCCGCCCGGTGTTGCACCCAGATCATAACAACGCTCATTCGGTGTGGGCCAGCGGCCAAGGCGCGTGCAGGCTTCCCATAATTTCAGATAGGCGCGAGAAGGTGGGCCGGTGCGGTTTTCTACAAACTGCGGTGCACCATTTACAAACGGACTGGTTTTGCGTGCAGAAAAAAGCAGCGTGTTGGTATCCAGCAGCGTCCACGCACCCAAGGGGCTGGTGGGCGGCAGTGTGGGAAACACCAGTGGCGCCGCTTTAACCGGAGGCAGTTTGTCTGTAATCAGCGCGGTGCGTCGAAAGTGATCAACCGCATACAGGCTCCAGTTTCGCTGAAGAGCACGCAAAGTATCTGCGGCATTGCGGATAGAGGTTATCTCTACCACCTGTGGGTTCAGCCAGATATCCAGCGCCCAAGGGGAATATACGGGTTTGCTGCTGGAAAGTGCTAAACGGCCATGCCAGCGGTCAATTGTCACGCCGCGCCATGCCAGATCAGCTTCTAAAACGGATGTCAGGCCATCGGCGGCAAGCCATGCTGTGCGAATGGTGCTCATGCTCGGCACATCCAGCTAATGGAAAGTAATAGCCAGGAAAGAATCAGCAAACTGCCACCCGTAGGGGCAACATGGGCTGCATGGTGGCCGGTAAAGGCTGTGTAATACACGCCTGCGCAAAACAGCAGCGTGCCCAGCACCAGCCCGCACCCCCCTGCCAGCAATATGCGGCCAGCTTGGGGTTTGGTTGTAAGGCCCAGCGCAACAAGGGCAATGCCTTGCCACATCTGCATTTCCATGCCGCTATGGGCCATAACGCGGCCACCGGCAGCAAAGGCCGAATCTGGCAGGTGGGCGGTAAGCGCGCCCATAACGGTGCCGGTAGCGGCCAGAAGGCCCCCGCATATGCGCCACAGGCGCGGAAGAAGAAGTGAAAAGGACATAAGTTCTGCTGTATAGGCGCAGCCGCCGTAATGGAAAACAGGAAAGGCAACATGCCCGGCTATTTCCTGCGTTGGCCTTTATAAAGTTTGCGCCAAATTGTGGTGGCGCATTATGCAAAAATGAGAGCAGGAAAATCTAAAACATGAGCATCAGGCTGGATCGTATCGTCACACGCGGTGGAGATAGTGGGCAGACATCTTTAGGCAATGGTGCGCGCGTTCAAAAAAGCAGTGCACGCATAGAAGCTTTGGGCACGTTGGATGAAGTGAATGCCATAACTGGCCTTGTGCGCGCCCATGCACCACAAGATAGCGCTGTGGTAAGCCAACTTGCTGCTGTACAGAACATGCTGTTTGATATGGGGGCAGATTTGTGCCAGCCAGAGGAAGGGCCAAAGGCTGCCCGCGCTAAGCGCATGCAGGAAAGTGCTGTTTTAAAACTGGAAGAATGGGTAGAGCAGTTGCGGTCTGCCCAAAAGCCTCTCACAAGTTTTGTATTACCCGGTGGGTCTGTTCCCGCAGCGTGGGCGCATCTGGCGCGCACGCAGGCACGTGCGGCAGAACGGCGCATGGTGGCGCTGGCTGAGAAAGAAACAATCAATCCTGTTCTGCTACAGATCATGAACAGGTTATCTGATTACTTTTTTGTTCTGGCGCGTCACTTTAATGCAGATGGGCAGACCGATCTGGTATGGATTCCTGAAAAATAAGAGAAAACCTGATGAAAACCTCTGTCTTGTGCTTGAACATGGCAGGGGAGACATGATAATACTGTCTAGTAAGAACAAAAACACATTATAAAACGTGTGTAATAATTCTGTCTGTCCGTTTGTAATGTGTGGTTTCATGTCTGCTGCAAAGCATCATGAAGGATTGGCTGGAACCGTGTTGGATATCGCACGGGCAAATGCCAGAATATAACGGCTGATGGAATGCTTAAGAACTGTATCAACAGACCATTTTTCTTAAAGTGACTTCCAGATTTATGAATACAACATCTTTTATGCCACCCTTGGATGCCGATAGAGAACGGGATGAAGGGCTGGAAGAAGCTTCCATGCGCAATGCGCTGGAACGGCTTGGCGCATCTCACAAAGGGCGGTCTGCGCCGTCCGCCCCTCGGCCTGCCGCAGATGCCACAGGCAACAAGCGGCGAAGATTTGTGCGTGATGGCGAAGTGCCGGTAGAAAAGCATTCTCTGGCCCGTATTACGCCCCGCACGGTTGCAGCCCCCCGCACCCCTACAACATCCCGCGCTGTTCATTTTTCTGAAGAAGAAAACAGCGAAGTTTCTCGTCTGCGCCGTTTGGTGGCGGAAGAAAAGCTGCGTGTGGAAGAAATGGAACGCCAATTGGGTGAAGTGCAGGCTGCGCAGCATGCCCTGCAAACCCAAAAAGGCCACGCCGATATGATGGTGCGTGAGCTGAAAGCCAAAGTGGCGGAGCAGGAAGCGGAACTGGCTGAAACAGGCCGCCAGCTTCGGGCCGCAAACCGGCTGGTGGCAGAACGTGATGAAGAAATTACCAGCCTAAAGCGCCAAGTGGAAGCCAAACCGCGCGGCCGCCCGCGCCGCCAGTATGAGCTGGCAAAGGAAGACGTGGTTGAAGATGAACCGCAGCCTGTTAAATGGTGGAAGGATTAACACTCTGCTTCTGTTTGTAAAAAGACACTCTGCGTGAGGAATCCTCCTGTCACGCCAGCGTTGGTGTTGCTGGTGGCGGATATTGCCGTAGGGGTGGCCTGTGTGTTGCTGCCGCCTCTTGTTATGGGCTTTCTGGCTCTGTTGAAGGATATTTTTGGCGTGCTTATCCTGCCGTTTAGCTTTTTGTTCGGGTTGGCGGGATGGTCGTCTGATATGTCCTCTCTGGAAACCATGCAGGGCGGATTGGTGCCAGATATGATGGCCCATCCGTTCCGGGCCGCTTCTGCTGCCGCATTGCTGGTGGTAGGGGGCGCGTGCTCTCTTATGGCATGTGGCACCCCAGATGGCGCACGTATGGAACGTAATCTGGCGCCGGTTTTTACCTTTGCCGCCATGGTGCTGGTGGGGTTTGATCCGGGGCTTGTGGTGTTGCCTGCGTTTATTTTGCAGCTTTTGGCGTTACGCTACCCTGCCATGGATTTTTTAAAAATCCGTAGATAATTCTGTAGTCTGCAATATCTGTTCAAGTAATAAAAAGGGAGACCATTGAATTGGTCTCCCTTTTTATTATACAGAGTGCCTGATTATTTTTTCAGGATGCGGGGAAGACCTTGCCCGGGTTCATCAGGTTCTTGGGGTCCAGCGCATTTTTGATACGGCGCATGGTTTCCAGTTCTGCGCCGCCGCGCCATGATGGCATCATGTAAGTTTTAAGCTGGCCTACACCGTGCTCGGCAGAGAAAGAACCGCCAAGTTTGCGCACAATTGCAGCCACAGTGTCCATCATGGCATGGTCCTGCGCCAGAAACGCCTTGGGGTCTGCGCCTTCGGGCTGCACCAGATTAAAGTGGATGTTACCATCCCCAATATGCCCAAACGGTGCCACCCGAATACCGGGAATAAGCGCTTCGCACGCTTTGGTGGCTTCATCTATAAAGGTTGGAATAGCGGCCAGAGGCACGGATACATCGTTTTTAACAGATGCTCCGGCGCGTTTCTGGGCTTCTGCATGTTCCTCACGAATCATCCATAGGCTTTGGCGCTGGGCTTCACTTTCTGCCAGCACGGCATCCGTTACCAACCCGTCTTCCAGCGCTGTGCCCAGCACTTCTTCCATAAGGGAACGCAGGCTGTCATCTGCACGTGGGCTGCCTAATTCTACCAGCGCATAAGCGGGTGCGGGTTCGCTTAATGGCAGCGGTGCGCCTTCAATCAGTTTGTTAACCAATGCCATGCTGGTGCCAGACATGAACTCAAAAGCCTGAATGGCAGAAGGGTCCTGCTTGCGGAATGCCGCAAACAGATCCAGCGCCCCCTTGGCATCCGCTACGGCACACAAAGCTGTCTCGCGCGAGCGGGGGGCTGGTTGAAGCTGAATAATAGCCTGCGTGATAATACCCAGCGTGCCCTCAGATCCAACCAAAAGCTGGCGCAAGGCGTAGCCGGTATTATCCTTGCGTAGCTTGCGCATCAGGTTCAGCACATTGCCATCGGGCATGACAGCTTCCAGCCCCAATGCCAGTTCACGCGCGTTGCCGTAGCGCACAGTGTTGTTGCCGCCAGCATTGGTGGCCAGAATACCCCCAATATCGGCAGAGCCTTCAGATGAAATGGAAAGGGGCAGCAGCAGCCCTTCCTTGGCTGCGGCATCCTGCGCGGCTTTAAGCGTTACGCCAGCTTCTACCGTCATGGTGAGATCAGCGTGATCAATGTCATGAATACGCGTCATGCGGGTGGTGGAAATAACAACAGCCTTGCCGGTGTTATCTGGCGTTGCGCCGCCAACCATACTGGTGTTGCCGCCTTGTGGCACCATGGGCACGTTGTGTTGCTGGCACAGGGCAACAGCTTTTGCGCATTCTTCTGTGTTAGCCGGGCGCAGAACAGCAGCGCATTTGCCATGGTAAAGCGCGCGCCAATCTATGCAGAACGGATCTACATCCGAAGCCGTTGTCAGCAGGCCTGTCGGCCCCAGAAGCTGTAAAAGGGCATCATGCAGGGATTGGGGAAGGGCGGCGTTTTCAGGCATAGGCGCGAGTTCCTGCAAAAGGGGTGAGCACATAAAATAAAGAAAACATCAGTAAAGGTAACGGGCGTTTTCTGACGCAGTACTAATGTGCGGTGGAAAAAAGGAATGATAAAGTTCCGCCCCCGCAATGCCAGCCAAAAGCCCGGCAACAGTGGCAATCACTATGGTCATACGGCGTTGATACTGGCCCAAGCTTTGTATCTGCGCCATCTGGGCCTGCATTTCTGCGCGGGCCTGCAAGGTCAGATACAGCTCAGATTTAAGGGTTTCGTTCTGGGCATTGGCGCTGCGCAGTTTCCGATCCAAAGAAACAATGTTGTTTCTCAGTTCCTGCAACTGGGCGCGATAGGTATCAGACATATCTGTCTGTGCTTTGGTGGCTGAAGCGCGGCTGCTGGCCCGTGTTTTGCTGGCCCGCGCAGGTTTGGCCTTTTCGGGGTCTGCTGCAATGGTCTGGAATAGGTTTTTAAGCGCGCCGCCTGTGGTGGCGTTGCGTTTGGCCCGGTTACGCAAGGCCTCCAGCGCAGTAGCGGATTGGCCCGGCTGATCTTCCAGCACCAGTGCCAGAATATCCGAAAGAATTTTCAGTTCTTTGGGGTCAATATCGCTCATGCGGGCAAGTCTTCCGGGGGCAGGGTAGGGCGTGGGGCTGCCGCACGGTTTAACCGGTCCTGTATGGCAAGCCCAAGCCCGTGGGGCGGAATAGGCTGCACTGCAATGCCGCGTAGGTGAAGGTTCTGGCCTTGCTTGTCCAGCGTCCGCAGGCCGGTAAACAGGCGTGCGGCAGCTTCTTCCAGATTGCCACTTTCGCTCAGGTTCCAGCTTAGGGGTGCGCTGCTGGGCTGCGTGTTGCCAAAGGCCAGCAAGGCTTCATCTGGCGCAACATCAACTGCGTTGAGCCGAACGGGAAGGTGCGGCGCGTAATGTGAAAGCATTCTGCCGGGAGATGCCGGGGCGGCATCCACCTCTGTTTCCGGCATAAAAATGGTGCCGCATACAACTTGCAAGGCTTCCAGTGTTATGCCGCCGGGGCGTAAGAGGGTAGGGCGTTCAGGGTTGGAAATATCCAGCACGGTGCTTTCCACACCAACTTGGCAGGGGCCGCTATCCAGCACCGCATCAATACGGCCATCCAGTTCTTCCAGCACATGGGCTGCATCGGAGGGGCTGATGCGGCCGGAGCGGTTGGCGGAAGGGGCCGCAATGGGGCGTTGCACCAGCTTGAGCAAAGCTTGCACGGTTTGCCCTTTGGGCACGCGCACGGCCAAGGTGGGCAGGCCATCGGCAGCCAGATCACTTACGGTGCTGTGGGGGGCGCGGGGCAGAATAAGCGTAAGCGGGCCGGGCCAGAACATGTGCGCTAATTTATGCGCAAGCGGGTTGGCGGTAACCTGCGTAAAAGCGGCCTGTGCATCTGCAAAATGGCTGATAAGCGGGTTAAAGCGTGGGCGGTTTTTGGCCTCAAAAATCCGGGCCACGGTTTGGGGCTGCGTGGCATCTCCGCCAAGGCCGTAAACTGTTTCTGTTCCAAACGCCACCAAGCCACCCTCGCGCAAGATGCGGGCGGCTGTTTGAAGGCCAGAGGAGGAGGCGTCCAGAAGGTCAGTCATACGTCTCTGTAATGGTAACAAAGGGGTGGCCTGTTTGCTGCATTGGCCAGCCTGCGCATAAGGTTGGCCAAAGTGCAGCGTAATGGGTTTACAGCGTTCCGGTACAGACAAATGGCGGATTTTTCCAGCCCGTTTTGCCATAAACCAGCGGAGATCCATCCAGTAGCGTAATATTTCCGCCAGCGGCTTCTACAATAGCCTGCGGGGCTGCGGTATCCCATTCCATGGTGGGGCCAAGGCGTGGGTACAAATCTACCAGCCCTTCGGCCACGCGGGCAAATTTTACGGCAGAACCAATATTGCCCAGCTTGGCCACCGGGCGGCCGTTTAGATATTCCGCCAGCCGTTTATCATCCGCATGATGGCGAGAGGCCAGAACAGTCAGCCCTTCTGCCGGGGCTTTGCGCACATGAATGGGCTGCGTGCCGTTTTTATCTGTGCGGTGTGCGCCTAAACCAACACCGCCTGTGTAAAGCTGATGGTAAGCAGGCAGCGCCATTGCACCCAACACCGGCTGGCCATCACGCACCAGACCGATATTTACGGTAAAATCATCACGCCCGGCGGCAAATTCACGCGTGCCATCCAGCGGGTCCACCAGCCAGTAGGCGGGGGCTACAGCGGTCTGTTTGCCAGCGGCCACTTCTTCTTCCGCAATAACGGGAATATCCGGCGTTGCCGCCCGCAGGCCGCGCAGAATATGCGCTTCTGCTGCGTGGTCTGCCTCCGTTACGGGGGAAGAATCGGTTTTGGTTATGGTTTCAAAGCCGCGCGCACGAATTGTACGAATAATTTCAGCAGCTTCATCGGCCAGTCTGGCGGCTAGGGCCAGAAGGTCGGCATCGGTATGGCTTGTCATGCCGCCTAGCATACGCCAGCACGCGGGCTGCGTCATGCCTACAATTGCAAGCGCATGTCATGCACCCGCGGGCTTCCTATTGCCAAGCCGCCGGGGGAGACGTACGCAAGGAAGAATGAGTTTACAGAAAGGGCAGTAAACACCATGCTTCAGATCAAGTTTTCTTCCGCTACGCTGCCAGCCGGTGGCGCTCTGGCCATTTTGGTGCCGGAAGGGGAAAAGCGCTCTGCCATTTTTCAGGAAGCCGATAAAGCCACCAATGGCGCGCTAACCCGTGCAGCCAAAGCGGATGATTTTACAGGCAAGGAAGGCACCGCCTGCGTTGTGCTGGCACCATCTGCTGCGTTTGAGCGCGTGGTGCTGATTGGCATTGGCAAGCCGGAAGCGGTAGATGCCTGGGCCGCAGAAAAGGCTGGGGGTGCAGCGGCATCTCACCTTGGCCGGGATGAGCAGGCCACGCTGGCAGTGGGTGATCTGTCTGGCGTGCTGGCCGCACACGCTGCACAGGGTGCTGTGCTGGGGGCTTACCACTTTGGGCTGTATCATGGCGCACCAGATGCCAGCAAAAACCATCGGCTTGCCGTGCTTTCTGTTCTGACAGACCACGCAGATGCCGCAAATGAAGCATGGCCCTCTCTTTCTGCCGTAGCCCGTGGTGTGGTGCTAACGCGTGATCTGGTAACCGAACCTGCAAACGTGTTGAATCCGGTAGAATTTGCAGAGCGCGCCACCACATTAAAAAGCTTGGGGCTGGAAGTGGAAGTGCTGGACCGCGCCGCCATGGAAAAGCTGGGCTTTGGTGCGCTGCTGGGTGTGGCACAGGGCAGTGCGAACGAACCGCGCACCGTTATCCTGCGCTGGAATGGTGCTGCCAACAAGGATGAAGCCCCGCTGGCCTTTATTGGCAAGGGTGTAACGTTTGATTCCGGCGGTATTTCCATCAAACCTGCCGCTGGCATGGAAGACATGAAGTGGGATATGGCAGGTGCCGCTACGGTAACCGGCCTGCTGACGGCACTGGCCGGGCGTAAAGCCAAGGTGAACGCTGTTGGTGTTGTGGGGCTGGTAGAAAACATGGTGTCCGGCACCGCCCAGCGCCCGGGCGATGTGGTGCGCAGTGCTTCTGGCCAGACCATTGAAGTGCTGAACACCGATGCCGAAGGCCGCTTGGTGCTGGCAGATATTCTTTGGTATGCGCGTGAACGTTTTGCACCACAGATTATGGTGGATCTGGCAACGCTTACCGGGGCTATTATTGTTAGCCTTGGGCATGAATATGCAGGCCTGTTCTCCAATAATGATCAGCTTGCAGCGGGCCTTGCAGATGCTGGCGCATTTGCGGGTGAAAAGCTGTGGCGTATGCCCATGGGCAAGGAATATGATGTCCAGCTAAAATCCGATATCGCGGATATGAAGAACATCAGCGGTGGCCGTGCCGGTGGTTCCATTACCGCAGCGCAGTTCCTGAAGCGCTTTGTGGGTGAAACAGCTTGGGCGCATCTGGATATTGCCGGTGTGGCTTGGGCATCCAAGGCGCAGAATGGTCAGCCCAAAGGGGCTACGGGCTTTGGTGTGCGTCTGCTTGATCGCTTTGTGCGTGATGGCTACGAATACGAACCAAAAGACTGAATCCGCTGTAATATAAAGCAGTTGGCATGATACCAAAGGCTGGAAGGGCGTTACGGTGAACTTACCGGGCGCGTTTCCAGCCTTTTTCTTCCTGCCGCCAATAAGCCAGTTCATGCCCGGCGGCTTTGGCGGCACTCCAGCGGGTGCGCGCGGCGGCTACGGCTTCCTCATCATGCCCGTCAAACAGGTCAAACACCCGTTCAAAATCTGCCAGATCGGGAAAGCTGCGGTTTTCCAGCAAAAAGAGAAAGCGTGCGGCATTGGGGGCATCTTCCCCCATACTCAGCCAGATAGGTTGCAAATCCGGGCAGGCAATACCTTCGCGCCCATGTGGTAGCCATGTTGGGGTTGTAACCTTCCACAAGGTTTTATCCAGATCATCCAGCATGGGTTTGCTGGCGCACCACACAGCGGCTTTTTGCCCGCTGGCCAGTGTGCGGGCCAGCAGTTTGGGCAGTGCCTCGGTCACGCTTGTGCGCGTAAGGTGGTAAAAACCAATCTGTGTCATACGTGTTAGTATATCCAGCCTTACCTGCGGGCAGAAGGCTGATTGAGCGCGTTTAGAAAATTAACAGGCAGATAAGCCGTCTGTTTTGCAAAGGAGAACCGGCGCAATGGCAAACACAGTAACGCTGGCCGATGGTACTGTTCTACCCGCTTTAGGGGTAGGCACATGGAATATGGGTGAAGAACCCGCCCGTTGGCCAGAGGAAGTGGAAAGCCTGCGCTATGCCGTGCTGAACGGTGTGCAGGTGGTGGATACAGCCGAAATGTACGGCAATGGCCGCTCCGAAAGTGTGGTGGGTGAGGCCATCTATCCCTACCGCAAAAAGGTTTTTCTGGTTACCAAAGTATTGCCCTCAAACGCATCTAGCCAAGGTGTGGCGGAAAGTTGCCGGAAATCTTTGCGCCGTTTGGGAACAGATTGGATAGACCTGTACCTTCTGCACTGGCGGGGCGGTGTGCCGTTGGGCGAAACGATAGACGCATTCAAGAAGCTGCAAAAAGAAGGCTTGATTCGCCATTGGGGTGTTTCAAACTTTGATACGGATGATGTGTATGAACTGGATGGCTGTTCCCGCATTGGGGAATGTGTTGCCAACCAGGTGCTTTATAATCTGGAACATCGCGGCGTGGAATATGATCTGCTGAAAACGGATTATCGGCGCAAGATTGTTACCATGGCGTATTCCCCCATCGGGCAGGGGCAGGAACTGCTTAAAAGCCCGGTTCTGGCAGATATTGCCAGCAGGCACAGTACGGTGGTTGGCCCGGCTACACCGGCACAAATTGCGTTGGCATGGGTGCTACACCAGAACAACGTACTGGCTATTCCCAAAGCTGCCTCGCACGAGCACATGAAGCAGAATTTGGCTGCGCGAGATCTTGAATTAACAGAGCAGGATCTGGCGCAGTTGGATGCAGCGTTTCCGCCGCCTACCAAAAAAACACCACTGGAAATGATCTAAAAAGCCGGAGCGTGGGGGCTATTTGCCCCCGTTGCCGTCCTCCCATTTAGGGCGGCGGCCAATGTGGATGGTAAGGGTTATTGGCTGGTTATTACGTAATACGTTTAACTGTGCATCCAGCCCCGGCTTGGCAGAAGCCACGGCGCGTATCATGGCGCGTGCGGTTTCTACGTGCTCATTGTTCATGCCCACAATGATATCGCCTTTTTTCAGCCCACCCTTGGCTGCGGGGCCGTTGCGATCCACTTCTGTAACCTGCGTGCCATTATGGGTCATAATATCTTCCAGCGTGGCGCCCAGCCAGCCGCGTTCAATATGCCCGGCCTGCCGCAGTGTTTCCACAATGGGGATAACAATTTCGGAGGGGATGGAAAATCCAAGCCCTACAGATCCGCCTGTGGGGGAAACAATGGCGGTGTTGAGCGCCACCACCTGCCCGGCAAGATTAAACGTGGGGCCGCCAGAATTGCCGGGGTTTATGGGGGCATCCAGTTGCAGAAAATCATCAAACGGGCTGGTGCCAATATCGCGCCCACGGGCTGAAACAATACCAGCGGTAACAGATGAGCCCAAGCCAAACGGGTTGCCCGCAGCCATAATCCAATCTCCCACCTGCACCTGTCTGCTATCACCCCATGTGACATAGGGCAGAGGCTGTGGGGATCTGATTTTGATAACGGCAATATCCGTTAGGTTATCTATGCCTGCCAGCGTGGCGGTAAATTCCTTACCACTCGCAAGGGCAACGGTAATTTTATCTGCATCTTCCACCACGTGGCCATTTGTCACAATGGTGCCTTCGGGGTCTATAATAAAGCCCGAACCTGCCCCAAGAAGTTCATCCTGATGGCGGCGCATGCGTTCGCGGTAGCGCTTTTCCAGTGGGGTGCCTTTCACGGTGGATGGCAGCTTGTGTTTGGCGCTGGTATCGGAATCTCGCGTAACGGAAATATTAACAACAGCGGGCACAACCTTGCGCACCAAAGGCGCAAAGCTGATAGGGCCGCCAGAAACAAGCGGTACAGCAGGCTCGAATGTCGGGAGTGTTGCAGCCTGTGCTGAGTAATGCGCGCCTGTTTCCTGAAGGGAAAAGCAGGCTACGGCCAGTGCAGGCAGGTTCCGTAGAAGCATCTTCATGGAAATGGCAATAAAGCTCCAGACATTACAAACTTGTGGCCCGGATTATCTGCTTTATGCAACCGGCTATACGTGTTTGCCTTTGATCTGGTACGTTTTTATGGCGGTAGGGTGTTGTTTCCGCCACGCCCATATCTTCTAGCTGCGTTTGGCGCGTGGCCGCGCTGGGGCCAAAGCGGGGTTTTCTGGCCATTCGTGCTTGGGGTAACGCCCGCGCATATCGCGCCGCATATCTGCCCATCCCCCTTGCCAAAAGCCCGCCAGATCCGCCGTAATGGCCTGAGGCCGCCCTGCGGGAGAAAGTAATGCCAGCCGCAACGGCACGCGCCCCCCAGCTAATTTGGGCGTTTGTGCCGTGCCATAAAAGGTTTGGGCACGGGCCGAGGCCACAGGCACGGGCTGCGTATAATCCACCTCTGCCACACCGCCGGGGAAGGGCAGGGTGGTTGGCAGTTCCTTATCCAACCAGTTTGTGCGGGCGTAACCCAAATAAGTGCGGAGCAGGTTGAGTATATTCAATTCCCGTAATGCGGTGATGGATGTGCAGCCTTCAACATATGGGGTCAGCCATTCATCCATACAGCCAGCAAGGGCTGTGGAGGAAAAATCTGGCCAGCCTTCTTCCATACCGGCGCCATCGGGCAAGGTGCGGGCCAGTTCTACCCGCGCCTGAAGCTGCCGCACGGCATCTGACCAGTTGAGTGTAGTTTCTGGCGCTTCCTTGGCCTGAGCCAGCAGGAGCGGGCCTGCATCTTCCGGTTTTACTTTTTCTGTGCGGTCTCGCAGCACAAGGCAGCCAATGCGGGTGCGCCTGCGGGCCATGATATTGCCCGATACAGGGTCCAGCGTGGTTTCAACCTGCTCACGCGTGCGCTCCAGCAGGGCTGGGGGCAGGGCGTTGCTTTCCAATGGGGCCGCCATGCGTATTTCGGCAGCAGTGCGCAGGTGCAGGCCTGCTACAGCCAGTAGCTTGTGTTTTGCCAGTCCGTCATCTCGGCGCAGGCGGGCATTGCTGCCATTGGCCATGCGGTAACTGCCTATATCTCCCCGGCACAAGGCAACCCGATCAGGAAAGCCAGCGGCCAGAAGGGCTGCGGCATCCCCCGCTGCCGGGTGGCGGGCTTTTAGCCCCATACGGGTGCGAAAACGTGCGGCAGCCTGCCGAATACGGGCCAAAGCGCCACGGTCTGCCTGCGGGTTGTTATCTTCCCCTGCAATCAGATCCAGCCGGAGGGTAATATCTGCGGGCGGAATAGGTGGCGGCCCACCACGCCCGGCAGCGCGTGGGCGCAGGGGGTCACGCTCTTCCAGCAGGGCTGCTAGGTCTGCTGCCAGTGCGGCTTCCTCTGCCGTGCGGGCTGCCAGCATCATGGCGGCAAGGCGTGGGTGCGTGCCCAAATCGGCCATGTTGCGGCCAAGTTTTGTAATCTTGCCAGCATCATCCAGCGCACCCAGCAAAATCAGCAATTCCTTTGCGGCGGCTACCGCGCTGCCGGGTGGCTGATCTGGCAGCGGAAGCGGCGTATCGGCGGAGCCCACCGTATCTGCCCATAAGGCGGTTGCCAGCACAAAATCAGACAGATCAGCTTCCAGAATTTCTGGCCTGTCATGCTGGGGCAAAGCGCGTTCCGTGTGGGCAGACCATAGGCAGTAGGCCACACCCGGCGCTTCTCGTCCTGCACGGCCAGCGCGTTGCCGGGCGGCTGCTTTGGAAATACGCACCGTATCCAGCCGGGAAAGCCCGGCCCCGGCATCAAACCGTGGCACACGGCGGAAGCCGCAATCCACCACAACGCGCACGCCGGGCACGGTAAGGGATGTTTCGGCAATGGAAGTGGCCAAAATAATCCGCCGTTCGCCCTCATTTCCGGGGCGCAGCACGCGGGCCTGTTCTGCTGGGTGGAGTTCACCATGCAGGGGCAGCACCGTGGCGGGTAAGGTTTCTAAAAGTTGCATGACCCGGCGGATTTCTCCTGTGCCAGGCAGAAAGGTGAGGATATCACCTTCTGTTTCAGCCAGGGCTTGCCGCACACCTGTTGCCGTGGCGGTGGCAATATCGCGCAGGCTGGGAATATCGTGCTTGGCATGGTGGACAGTAAGCGGGAACATCCGCCCTTCGCTTGTTAGCACAGGGGCATTCATCAGCGCGGCAAGGCGTTCTGTTTCCGCTGTGGCAGACATGGCCACAAGCCGCAGATCAGGCCGCAAAGTGCGTTGTAGATCCAGACAGAAAGCCAGCGCCAGATCTGCATCCAATGAGCGTTCGTGCACTTCGTCCAGAATAACGCAGGCTACGCCTTCCAGCATGGGGTCACCCAGCAGACGGCGCAGGAACAAGCCTTCTGTCAGCACCTCAATACGGGTGCGGTCTGAAACAGCAGAATCTAAGCGGGTGCGGAACCCAACAAAACCGCCAACATCTTCCCCCATCAGCGATGCAATGCGTTGGGCGGCGGCGCGGGCTGCCAGCCTGCGTGGTTCTAGCATGATGATTTTATCAGACGGGGCGCGCCATGCTGCTGCTGCCAACACGGGTGGAACAGATGTGGTTTTACCTGCCCCCGGAGGCGCTACTAAAATGGCCGATGCCGGATGGTCTGCTGTGGGGTTTTGAGCCAGTGCCGCGCAGAGTTCTGGCAGTACATCCTGCACAGGCAGGCCCTGCGCAATGGAAAACGGGTTCAGGCTAGGGGCAGAAGCAGTCATGCCATGCTTTATGGCGACCCCACCGCCGCAGTGCAATATTACGTGGCGGTGGGGGCTATATGCGCCAGAAATTAAGGCGCTTTGCTGAGGAAACAGCCTTATTGAGGCTGCGATGGCAGCTTGAGATAGCCCGCTTTGGGAGACGTGGCCTTTGTAGAAGATGAACCGGAGGACGAATCATCATCCTCACCCGCCGGGAAAATGGCGTTGGGTTCACTGTCCTGCACTTTGGTGGCTGCGGCAGGCTTGGTTTCCGTTGTGCTGGTGGAAGAAGGCGTTGTGGCATCTGTGGAAGGCGCAACAATAGGCGCGTTTTCCGGCACCGTTACGGGGGATGTCGCCTGGCCGGTTTTAGCCGCAGAAACGGGAGAAAGCGCTTCTTGCGTAGCACCAGCACTTGTAGCACCGGCAGCAGCCCCCGTGGTGGCATCTGTTGTGCCAGTATCTGAACCAGACGTAAGGGGCTGGGCCTGAATGGCGCCATCTACCGGCATACCTCCGGCATCCACTAGCCATTTACCCAAGGAGCGATGTACCTGTGTATCCAATTCGGTATTGATGCTGTCCATCATCCCTTTGGTTACGTTGTACAGGTTGGCTTGGCTTTCCGTATCCTCTGTGGGGTCTGGGTGCAGGCTCTGGGTGGCGTGGGCTTCTGTATGCGCGGTTTTGCTGCCATCGGGGTTAAGGATATCCAGATGCACATCTATCTGGCCCTGTAGCGTGCCGCCGGGTTCGTGCAGGATAGAAGCCCGATCAATTACAAACTGGGCGGAATTGGCGCTGGTAATGCCCCCTTTGGCGGCCAGCCTGTCCTGCACCATTTGGCGCAGGGCCTGCACGGGCGGGGTGGGGGATTTATAGCCGATATCGCCCGCAACCGGGTGGGTTGCAGTGTTATCCACCAATGTCAGGGTATTTACGTTGAGGTTGATCTGGCTGAGGTTATCATAGCGCAGCGGTGCAAACTGCGTAGGCTGCTTCTGATCCGCGCAGCCTGCCAGCAGGGCAGGAAACAGCAGCGCGGCTGTTAGGCCAGAAAGGCGCATGCGGGAAAACAGCATCATGGCGCAAAACCTCTTGTAAACTTTATCTGACATTCTCAAAAATGCCTGCCTTTTGGCAAAGACCTTATACCAGCAGCGCCTTAAGATATTGCGCTTATGGCCCTGCTGGCAAACTTTGATGCTTTTTACTGCGTCTGCGTGGCAATATTTTTGCGCGCAAAGCGGAAATCTACATTACAGAATTCGCATGTCATCACGATGTTCCCGTCATCTTGGCACATGTGGTCCAGATCATCTTGAGGGAAGGTTTCCAGCACATTGGCCAACCGTGCGCGGGAGCAGCGGCACCCAAAGGCCAAAGCCCGTGGCTGGCTGACATGCAGGTCTTCTTCATGGAAAAGCCGGTGCAGAAGCTGCAATGTTGGCAGGCTATCGTCCAGCAGTTCCTTGGTGGAAAGCGTGTCTGCCAGAATGGTGGCTGTTTCCCAGCTTGCCTCTGCGGCTTCATCTTCCACCACGTGGCTGCCGCCTTCGCCCGCAATGCGTTCCAGTATCAGGCCGCCTGCGCGCCAGCCTGCATCGGTCATCTGGCAGGCAAGCATAATCCAACAGGCGTGCTGTTCACTGCTGGCAAAGTAATGCATGGCCATTGCAGACAGGTCATCCCCCGCAATTTCCACAATACCCTGATGGCGGTCCATCTCTGGCCCTTGGTCCACCGTAAGGGCCATATAACCATCGCCCAGCAGTTCGCGGTCTGTGGGTTTGGGTGTTTCGGCCAGCAGGGTTTCCAGCGCTTCATCATCCGTGCGGGCGTAAAAGCGCAGGGCACCAGTGTTGGTGCAGTCTGCCACCAGCATGGAAACAGGGCCATCGCCCTTTATCTGGAGCGAGAAAGACCCTTGAAACTTCAGTGCCGAAGCCAAAGCCGCCACCAGTGCTAACGCCTTGCCAGCAAGGCGGGTAACGGGGGCTGGGTGATCATGCCGTGTGAGCAGCGTATCCGCCAGCACGCCCAAACGCACCAGCCGACCACGCACGGGCCGACCAGCCAGATAAAAAGGTGTTACACCACCGGGCACCACCAAATCGGGCACATCTGGGCGATCACGGTCAAGAAAAGCAGGTTTTTCCATGGGAATTTAAGTTTGTCCTGAGTCCATCAAGAATACGGGAATATCAAGAACATGCGCCTGATGCGTGCGGACTCGGAGGGTGCTTTTCAGGCGGACAAAAAGGAAAAAGCGAAAAGCAGGGGGTTACGCCCCTGCGGAAATATCCAGTTCCAGCTTTTCCAGCTTCTGTTCAAGGGCGCGGCCGGTTTCTGAATCCATGTTCAAGCCTTCCTTGAGCGCAAGCAGCAAACCCTTGCGGCAGGCATCGTGCTCGCTATCCAGATCTTCCGTGCGGCCACAGCCAGCCAGACAATCCAGATAAGAGTTACGGAACGATGCCAGCTTTTCTGCCGGAAACGGCAACGTAGCCAGAATAGCGTCCAGACTGCTTTCCACCCAACCGGGGGTGGCGGGTGTATCTTCGGTAGATGTCATGGAAACTGTTCTGTCTGTGCCGCTCATGTGCTTATTCCTTGCCGAAAGAGGTCCAGTTTGTGCCGCCCATTGTCCATGCCAGCACGCCTTTCTGGGCATGAAGGCGGTTTTCTGCCTCATCAAACACCACAGAATGCGGGCCTTCAAACACGTCCTTGGTCACTTCCTCTCCTATATGGGCAGGCAGGCAGTGCATGAACAGGGCTTCTGGCGCAGCAAGGGCCATTAAATCTGCATTTACGCGGTAGGGTTCCAGCTTGCTCATGCGGCTGGCGGCTTCCTTGGGTGAATCGGACATGCTGATCCATGTATCCGTCACCACGCAATCTGCGCCTTTTACGGCAGCTTTGGGGTCTATCGTCCATTCCACATCACCGCCTTCGGCACGGGCCCAGTCCAGCACATCCTGCGGGGGCTTCATGTCTGCGGGGGTGGCGGCACGCAGGGCAAAGCCAAAACGCACGGCCCCTTCAATAAGGGAAACCAGCACGTTGTTGCCATCCCCCGTCCACGCAAAGGTGCGCCCACGCACAGGGCCGCGGTGTTCCTCAAATGTCATGATATCGGCGAGAATCTGCACCGGGTGAGAATGAGGTGTAAGACCATTGATAACAGGCACCGTGCTCCATTGTGCCAGTTCGTGCAGGGTTTTTGTGTTGCCCGTGCGCAGCATAATGGCATCTACAAAGCGGGAGAGCACACGGGCCGTATCGGCAATGCTTTCACCTCGGCCAATCTGCATTTCCTGCGGGCTGAGCACCACGGCATCGCCCCCAAGCTGGCGAATACCCACTTCGAAAGAAACACGCGTGCGGGTGGAAGGCTTGGAAAGGATAAGCCCCAACTGCCGCCCGGCCAGCGGCTGGCGTGGGTGCAGCGGAAACCGACGGTTCTGCTGCATGCGCTTCATGCTGGCGGCTACATCCAGAATCTGGCGCAATGTGGCGGCATCCAGATCTTTCAGATCCAGAAAATGGCGTGGCGTAGCCAAAGAGGCAGAAGGCAGGGCAGTGGTCATATTGGCGGCGCTCACGCTGTTGGCTCCAGAACTGTTTTGTTGTTATGATTTTTTCTGATGGTGCTGACAGCCTGCGCCAGCAGAGCCACAGCTTGGCGGCATTCTTCTTCGGAAACAGTAAGCGGTGGCACCACGCGCAGCACGTTATCGCCCGCCGTAACACACAAAAGGCCCGCATCCTGCGCGGCACCCTGCACATCGCCCACTGCGGGCACGCAGCGCAGGCCAATCAGCAGGCCAAGGCCACGGCGCTGGGCAAAAATATCTGGTGCATCTGCCACAAGGCTATCCAGCAGTTCATCCAGCAGGGCCGCGCGGGCGCAAACCTGATCCAAAAAGCCGGGGGCCAGAATAACATCCAACACAGCGTTACCAGCCGCACAGGCCAGCGGGTTGCCGCCAAATGTGGTGGCATGTGTGCCCGGTGTCATGGCCTTGGCAATGGTTCCCGTGGTAAGGATAGCCCCAATGGGGAAGCCCCCACCCAAACCTTTGGCTGTGCTGATAATATCCGGCTTAATGCCTGCCCATTCATGCGCAAACAGGCGGCCTGTGCGGCCCACGCCACACTGCACTTCATCTAGCACCAGCAGCACGCCGGTTTCATCGCACAATGCGCGCAGGGCTTGCAGATATTCCGGGCTGGCCACCTTGATACCGCTTTCACCCTGAATAGGCTCCAGCATCACGGCTGCGGTATTGGGGGTAATGGCGGCTTTTACGGCTTCGATATCGTTAAACGGAACGTGCAGAAAGCCTTTTACAGGCTCACCAAAGCCTTCCAGATATTTGGGGTTGCCTGTGGCGGACAGCATAGCCAGCGTGCGGCCATGAAAAGCCCCATCCATGCAGATAATATCTGTGCGTTCGGGGTGGCCTGCCATCATTTGGGCGCGGCGCGCCATCTTCACCATGCCTTCGTTGGCTTCTGCGCCGGAATTGCAGAAGAACACGCTATCGGCAAAGGAATGTTCCACCAGCCTGCGGGCCAGTTTTTCCGCTTGCGGAATCTGGAACAGGTTGGAAACGTGCATCACCTTTGCGGCCTGTGTGCTAATGGCTTCCACCATCTTGGGGTGTGCGTGGCCGATAGAGCACGTGGCAATACCCGCAGCAAAGTCCAGGAATCGTCGCCCGTCCGACGTTTGCAGCCAGGAGCCTTCTCCCCGCTCAAAGGCGAGATCAGCGCGCTTGTATGTCGGCATCAGGGCAGAAATCATGGAATCTGGTCTTTGTGTTGGCGGTTGTTGAACCTGCAAGGTGAGAAGTGGAATGCAGAACGAAAAACGCCCGCTGCCTTGATATAAGGTGAGCGGGCGGCCCGTATTGCGGGCGTATCATGGCCTTTTGTGCAGATTAAAGTCAAATATTCTGTGTGAAAAAATTCTGCATACGCAACATGCGCGGCATGGCCCGTTGCGTATTTTCCTACACGCAAGGAGTGGGTAAGAAAGAGGGATGATGCATTCTGGTTCTTTTTCATCTGCCCACACATCATCGGGGTTTCCGCAGCTTGATCGTCGCGTGTTGCGAGAGGCCGCGTTGGCGCATCTGGCACGGTTTGGCACCACGCGCCACGGGTTGGAACAAGTGCTTTTGCGCCGCATTGCGCGGTGGGAGAAACAGGCCCTTAAAGCCGGGGCAGATACGGAAGAAGTGGCCGAAGCCGTGCAGGCGCTGCGCCCCGTGGTGGCTGAAATATCAGAAGAAATGGTGCGCCTTGGCGCTGTGGACGATGCCAGTTTTGCCACATCCCGCGCGCGCAGGTTGGTGCGGTCTGGCCGATCTGGCCGTGCGGTGCAGGCGCATCTGGCCGCACGCGGCGTGGAGGCTGATCTGCGCGATGCCGCCTTGCAGGATGCGGTGGAAGGGTTTTCTCCTGCGCAAAGGGAGTTATGTGCGGCGCTGGTTCTGGCCCGCAAGCGCAGGATGGGGCCATTTGCCACGCCTTATGTTGCGGATGATGAGGTGGAGAGTGAGCAGGCTCTTGCCCGCAGGCACAAGGCGCTGGGTGTACTGGCCCGCGCGGGCTATGCGCGGGATGTGGCGGAACAGGTTTTGGATATGTCTCCCGCAGAAGCGGAGGACTGGATGCAACGTTTGAGGGCCGAATCGTGAAGCGTAGCCTTGTTCTTATTCTGCCTTTAGTACTTGCTGCCTGTGCGGGTGGGCGTGGAAGTTGGAATGGATCTGTGCAGTGCGCGCCCTATGCGCGGGAACACTCCGCCATAAACCTGCGGGGTGCTGCGGCAAGTTGGTGGGGGGAAGCGCAGGGGCAATATAGCCGCACATCCTCGCCCCGCGCCGGGGATGTTCTGGTGTTTCGGTCTACCGGTAGGCTGCCGTCAGGCCATGTTTCTGTTGTGAAACAAGTGCGGAATTCACGCCTGGTGTTGGTGGACCATGCCAATTGGGAGCCGGGGCAAGTCACGCGCCATGCTCCTGTTGTTGATGTTTCCCCTAATAATAACTGGACACGTGTGCGCGTGTGGTGGAGCCCCATTCATGCCATGGGCAAAACGGTTTATCCGGTTTATGGCTTTATTGAACCAACGGGCACGGGTGGCAGTTAGCACCCAATAGGCGGGTAGGCCGCGTAAGGAAAAACTTGCAAGAAAGTGTTTCCGCCATCATGTACAAACTAAGGATGTGCAGCACACGCTCATTTTGGGCGCGTAATGCAAGTGTAGGGGACTGGTTTGATGGGTAGCTTGAGTATCTGGCACTGGCTGATCGTGCTTGTAGTTGTGCTTGTTGTTTTTGGCGGTGGCGGCAAGATCAGCTCGCTGATGGGCGATATGGCCAAGGGCATCAAATCCTTCAAGAAGCACATGGCGGATGATGAACCGATGGATGATGGCACGGCACGCCCCGGCAACGGGCATATTGCCCCACCTCCTGCATCTTCCACAGTGGAGCAGCGCACGGCTGCACCAGCGGATAAATCTGTCCAGCCGTAAGGCGCTGGCAGTTTAAGACGGGCAGATAACGCCATGGATCAAACCGTTACGGATTTTGCCCGTGCCGTGCAGGATATTCTGCTTGCCGGACAGCGTATGGATCAGCGCGGGTGGGTGCCTGCAACGGCAGGTAATATCAGCCGCAGGCTGGCGGATGGCCGCATAGCCATTACGCGCTCAGGTTGCCACAAAGGCTTTTTGCAAGCCGCAGACGTAATTACTGTGGATATGCAGGGCAAACCGCATAGCCCGGAAAATCGGCCCAGTGCGGAAACGCTGCTGCATTGCCAGATTTACCGCTACTTCCCCCATGTGGGCGCAGTGCTGCACGGGCATTCCGTGGCCTCCACTGTTCTGTCTATGGAGGAAGAAACAGCCGCACTTACACTGGCGGACTACGAAGTTCTGAAAGTGTTTGAAGGGCAGACCACGCACGAAACATCCGTGCAGGTGCCCTTGTTTGAGAACGATCAGGACATTGCGCGGCTGGCGGAAGTTGTGGAACCGTTTTTTGGTAGGGATATGCCAGCGGGCTACATTATCCGAGGCCACGGTGTGTATGTGTGGGGCAAGGATATGCCCACCGCCCTTGCGCGGTTGGAGGGGCTGGAGTTCCTGCTGGCCTGCGCGCTTGAGCGAAGGAAGCTGCACGTATGAGTTCCCTGACAATTTACAAAGATACCACCCCCGAACTCCCCGTGCTGCAAACGCAGGATCCGGCAGAAATGGCGCGCGTTCTGGCCCCGCTAGGTGTGCGGTTTGAGCGTTGGGAAGGCCCACAGATTCCCCCAAGGGATGCGGACGAACAGGCCGTGCTGGATGTGTATGG
This sequence comes from Acetobacter sp. DmW_125128, assembly GCF_008704325.1. Taxonomy (NCBI): domain Bacteria; kingdom Pseudomonadati; phylum Pseudomonadota; class Alphaproteobacteria; order Acetobacterales; family Acetobacteraceae; genus Acetobacter; species Acetobacter sp. DmW_125128. The sequence goes on from NZ_VHOP01000019.1 coordinate 30,949, forward strand.
CCCATTTCTGGACAAGCTGATGGGTGAAACCGGCGCAGGCTCTGCCGATGTGCTGCGTGTTAGCCCTTCTACGCCTAACAGAGAGGCCTTGCGGGACAAGTTCTTGTCCGAACATACGCATAGTGAAGATGAAATCCGCTTTTTTGTGCATGGCAGCGGGCACTTCATCCTGCACATTGCTGGCTATGTTTACGATGTGGAATGCACGCAAACCGATCTGATTTCTGTGCCTGAAGGCACAAAGCACTGGTTTGATGCCGGGCCAGAGCCAGATATGGTCACGCTGCGTATTTTCACACACAAGGAAGGCTGGGTAGCCCGCTATACAGGCACCGATATTGCCCGGCAGTTTCCATCTTACGAAAACTGATTGAGGGCATAATGGCCGATACTCGGATTCCTCCGCGCATGGTGCTGCTGGATATTGAAGGCACCACCCTGCCAGTGGCTTTTGTGCATAAAGTGCTGTTTCCCTACGCGCGCAAACACCTGCCCGCATTGCTGGAACAGCACGAAAACCCAGTGGTGCAGGAAGCATTGGCACAGATTGCCCAAGAAGCCCCCGGCGTGCCCCCGCTGGAGCAGCTTGAACGCTGGATGGCGCAAGATGCCAAAGTTGCCCCGCTTAAAAGCCTGCAAGGCCTGTGCTGGCAGCAGGGTTATGAAAAAGGGGAGCTGGAAGCCCAGCTTTACTCGGATGTTGAGCCTACCTTAAAGGCATGGAAAGCCGCAGGCCTTACGCTTGCAGTGTATTCCTCTGGCTCCGAAGCCGCGCAGAAGCTGATTTATGGCTATACCGAGCAGGGGAACCTGACCTCGCTTTTCAGCGCGTTTTTTGATCTGCGCGTTGGTGGTAAGAAAAGCGCACAAAGTTATCGCCATATTCTGGAACAAAGTGGCTGGCAGGGGCAGGATGTGCTGTTTCTGTCCGATGTGGTGGCAGAATTGGATGCAGCAGCCCAAGCTGGTTTGCGTGTATGCCAGATTGCCCGCCCGGAAGATGGTACGGTGGCAGGTACCACCCACCCTGTAGCGCAATCTCTGCCGCAGGCGGGGCAGATGTTCGGCCTGCCGGAAGGAGCATAAAAGTGCTGAAAGCACAGTTGCACACAAACTGGCGGGATATTCCGCCAGAAGCGCACGGCTGTGCGGCAGCACTTGGCAATTTTGATGGTGTGCATCTGGGCCACGCCCATCTGGTTCATTCCACCCACGCTGCGCGGCCAGATCTGCCCTTGGCGGTGGTAACGTTTGAACCCCACCCGCGAGAACTCTTTCGCCCGCAGGACCCACCATTCCGCCTGAGCTTGCCGGATGAGCGCTTTGCTGCCCTACAGGCGTTAGGTGTGCAGCATGTATTCCAGATCGGGTTTGATGAAGCATTTTCCCGCATGACGGCGGAGCGGTTTGTAGAAGACGTGCTGCACGATGCCCTGTGCCTACGCCACGTTGCTTGTGGGCCAGATTTTGCATTCGGGTATCGCCGTGGGGGCGATGTTACGTTCTTGGCCGAACGCACGGGCGAGCTAGGCATGGGCTTTACATCCGTGCCCGCATTGGCAGATGCCGCCGGGCCGTATTCCTCCACCCGTATCCGGCGGCTGTTGCAGGAAGGATACCCCGAGCGTGCTACGGAAGAGCTTGGTCGTCCGTGGTTTATTCGTGGCCAAGTGCAGCATGGTGATAAGCGCGGGCGTTTGCTGGGCTTCCCGACAGCCAACATCCCGCTTGGGCGGCATTTAGAGCCCGCCCGTGGGGTTTACGCCGTAACGGTGCGCCTGCCCGGCGGCTATACGCGGCCCGGCGTGGCCAATATTGGCCGCAGGCCCACCATTAACGATGGGCAGGAAAGCCGCGTAGAAGTGAACCTGTTTGACTTTGACGGTGATCTGTACGGCCAAACGCTTTCTGTGGCGTTGCACAAAATGTTGCGGCCAGAACAGCGTTTTGCCGGGCTGGATGAACTCAAAGCCCAGATTGCGCAGGATGCGCAGCAGGCACGCATGGTTCTGAACGCCGAACTGGCAGGCATATAACCCTCTATAAAAGCGCAGGCAGATGGGGCAGAATATATTTTGCGGCTGCAATGTGGCCGTTCATGCTTGACCCTGCGCTTGTCCTTTTTGATAAGAGCCTGAATGCAAGATGGTTTGACCAGCATATGCGGGGCCAGACCATGAACCCGAACTGAAGTGACATCACCCGCTCATGACCACATCCAGCAGCGACCAGGACACCCAATCCCCCGCCGATCTGTATCGTGATACGGTGTTCCTGCCCCGTACCTCTTTCCCCATGCGCGGGGGCCTGCCAAAGCAGGAACCTCAGTGGCTGAAAAAGTGGGCAGAAACCGGGCTGGATGCGCGGCTGAAACAGCAGGCGGAAGGGCGGCCTGTCTTTACGTTGCATGATGGCCCCCCATACGCCAATGGTCACCTGCACATTGGCCATGCCATGAACAAGATCAACAAGGATGTGATCAATCGTGCGCATCGCATGTCCGGTTATGGCGTGCGCTACGTGCCAGGGTGGGATTGCCACGGCCTTCCGATTGAATGGAAGGTGGAAGAAAAATACCGCAAGGCAAAGAAAGACAAGGATTCCGTGCCTGTGCTGGAATTCCGTGCTGAATGCCGGGCTTATGCGGGTGAGTGGCTGAATATCCAGATGCAGGAGTTCCAGCGGCTCGGTGTGCAGGCGGAATGGCAGAACCGCTATGCCACCATGGATTTCTCATCCGAAGCAGCCATTGTAAATGAAATTGGCAAGTTCCTGCTTAACGGGCGGCTGTATCGTGGCCTGCGCCCCGTTATGTGGAGCCCGGTTGAAAAAACCGCTCTGGCCGAAGCCGAAATTGAATATCACGATCACACATCCACTACCATTCTGGTGGCCTTTCCGGTTGTAAGAGACCCCACACCAGCCCATGCGCTGGAGGATGTGTCTGTTGTGATCTGGACCACCACCCCGTGGACCATCCCCGGTAACCGCGCTTTGGCGTATGGGCCAGAAATTACCTACGTGGTGCTGCGGGTGGATGAAACGGGTGAGGGCGCATTGCTTGAACCCGGCGCAAAGGTGCTGGTGGCCGAAGCGTTGGTGGAGGCCTTCTGCCAGGAAGCCCACGTTACCGCGCACCATATTCTCTACACCCTGCCGGGTAGCGCGCTGAAAGGGGCTGTATGCGCCCATCCGCTGCGTGGCGCCGGGTATGATTTTGATGTGCCCATGTTGCCGGGTGAATTTGTCACCACCGAGGCTGGTACTGGCCTTGTGCACATGGCGCCTTCTCATGGTGAGGATGACTTCCAGCTTTGCCGCATGTACGGCGTGGAAGTGCCGGAAGTTGTGCAGGCCGATGGCACATACGCTCCGTGGGTGGCAGGCTTTGCAGGCACGCACGTGTTCAAGGCAGCCGATGTTGTGTGCTCCACGCTGGAAGCGGTGATGGAACACGCCAACGCCAACGGCACAGCTCCGGCTGGCTTGGTGGGGCGTGGTGAAATTGTGCATTCCTACCCGCATTCATGGCGTTCCCGCGCTCCGGTTATCTACCGTGCTACGCCGCAATGGTTCATCCGCATGGACGGTGAAGATTCGCTGCGTGAAAAAGCCCTTAAAGCGCTGGAAGATGTTACATTCGTGCCTGCACAGGCGCGCAACCGCTTAACATCCATGATCCGCACCCGGCCAGATTGGTGCATTAGCCGCCAGCGCGCATGGGGCGTGCCTATTGCCGTGTTTGTTGAAAAACGCACTGGCGAAGTGCTGCGCGATGCCGATGTGATGCAGCGCGTGGTAGCGGCCTTTCAGGAAGAAGGGGCAGATGCCTGGTATAGTTCTGAACCTGCACGCTTCCTCGGCCCGGATCGGAACCCGGATGACTACGATCAGGTGTTCGATATTGTGGATGTGTGGTTTGAAAGTGGCTCCACCCACGCCTTCGTGCTGGGCCATCCGGGATTGAACTTTCCTGCCGATCTGTATCTGGAAGGCTCAGACCAGCATCGTGGCTGGTTCCAGTCTTCCCTGCTGGAAAGTGTCGGCACGCGCGGGGTTTCACCTTACAAAGCAGTCGTTACCAACGGTTTTGTTCTGGATGAACAAGGCCGCAAAATGTCCAAATCCCTCGGCAACGTGATTGCCCCGCAGGATGTGAATGACAGCTTGGGTGCAGATGTGCTGCGCCTGTGGGTGGTAAACTCCGATACCAATGATGATTTGCGCATTGGCAAGGAAATTCTCAAACAGCAGGGTGAACTTTACCGCCGCCTGCGCAACACGTTGCGTTGGCTGCTGGGTGCGCTGGATGGCTACACAGAAGCAGAAGCCGTGCCTTACGCTGAACTGCCAGAGCTGGAACGCTGGGTGCTGCATCGCCTAACAGAACTGGGCGGCCTGATTGCGCGCGCGGTGGAAACGCATGAATGGGTGGGTGTGTATCCGGCCCTGCATGGGTTCTGCACCACGGATCTGTCTGCTTTCTACTTTGATATCCGTAAGGATGCGTTGTATTGCGATGCGCCTTCCGACCCCACACGCCGCGCAGCCCGCACAGTGCTGGATATCCTGCACCGGTGCTTAACAACATGGTTGGCCCCCGTGCTGGTGTTTACGGCGGAAGAAGCATGGACATCCCGCTTTGGGCCAGATCAGAGCGTGCATGAACAGGCATTTCCTGAACTGCCAGCAGAATGGAATGACCCGGCATTGGATGAACGCTGGGCGCGTATCCGTTCCGTGCGGCGTATCATTACCACGGAAATTGAAGGCGCCCGGCGCGAAGGCATTATTGGCTCTTCCCTTCAGGCGCAGGTTGAACTGACGTTTTCTGAGGAAGAAGCTGCACTGTTTGCTGGTGTAAACTGGAGCGAACTGGCCATTGTCTCCCACGTGGATGTGGTGGTGGACCCCACGTCTTCCTCCATTTACGTGGAAGGTGATGAAGGCGGCACGCTGCATGGTGCCCCGGTTGTGCAGGTTGCGGACGGTGAAAAATGCGTGCGCTGCTGGAAGGTTCTGCCAGAAACCGGCACCCGGGATGATTACGCAGGCTTGTGCCTGCGCTGCGCCGATGTGGTGGAAGAACAGGGCGGCCCACGCGCAGGGCAGGAGGGCGCGTGAGTTCTCGCCCCTTCATGCTGCGTCCGGCAGGCCTTGGCCTGCTGATGCTGATGCTTACTCTTTCAGCAGATCAACTGAGTAAATATTGGATTCTGTACGGGCTGGATTTGCCCGCACGGGGTTCTGTTAAAGTGCTGCCGTTCCTTAACTTCACTATGGTATGGAACCACGCCGTTACTTTTGGCATGTTTGGCGGCCTTGGCGGGGCAGGGCGGATTGTATTTTCCGCCATTGCGCTGGCCGTGGCCTGCTGCCTGCTGGTATGGATTTTTCGCACCCACAGCAAACTAACCGCTGCATGCGTTGGGGCCATTACAGGCGGGGCCATTGGCAACGTTATGGACCGTGTGCGCTATGGGGCCGTGGTGGATTTTCTGCATGCCCACGCTTTTGGGTGGTCATGGTATGTATTCAACGTGGCAGATTCCGCTATAGTATGCGCCGTATGTATGCTGCTGGTGCAGAATTTTCTGGCAGGCGGGCAGCAACAAGACAACGTAAAAACCGGGTAACCCCCAAAGGGCTGGGTGTTTTTTCAGGATGAGTGGAAGGCAGACGATGGCGCGCCGTGTTTCGACACTGATTTCTCCGCTGCTGCTTCTTGGCGGCTGCTTTTTGCTAAGTGGCTGCTCAGGAAACGAAGCCGCCCGTGCTTTCGGGCTGGAACGCAGCCTGCCGGATGAATACACGGTTACAACCCGTGCTCCGCTTTCCATGCCGCCATCAGATGAGCTGGTAAAGCCCTCAAAGGGTGATGATCGCAGGCAGGATGAAAGTGAACGCCTGCAGGCGCTGGAAACACTTTCCCCCGATGTGGCGCTGCGCGGCACAAATGGTGATACCAGTGAAGGCCAGACCATTTTGGTGAATGAAGCCACAGAGGCATCGGATGCGCCAGACCGGGGAGAACTGGGTGAAGCCGGTTCGGGCTTTGTGCAGGAACTGATGTTCTGGAAAGGCGGCAAGGCCGGGGGCGTCGTGGATGCGGATGGAGAAAACCGCCGCCTGAAAACCAATGCAGCCTTGGGCAATTCACCCACCAAAGGCGTTACACCTACACAGCACCCTAAAGGCTCCGGTCTGTTCTGATCGGAAAGGTCTGACGCATGTCCGGCCTGTTTGCTGAACCCGGTATGGATACAAACCAGCCCGAAACATTGCCCCATGTGCGGCGGCTGCCAGAGGTTATTGTCAACCGCATTGCTGCGGGTGAGGTCATAGAACGCCCCGCCGCAGCAGTGAAAGAGCTGGTTGAAAACGCGATAGATGCAGGTGCCCGCAGGCTGGAGGTTTCTCTCGCGGGCGGGGGTGTGGACCGCATTATCGTTACAGATGATGGTGTGGGCATGTCCGCCGATGATCTGGCTTTGGCGGTAGATCGGCACTGCACATCCAAACTGCGTGATGAAACATTGGTGCATATCAGCACGCTCGGTTTTCGGGGGGAGGCTTTGCCCTCCATCGGCGCGGCGGCGCGGCTGTGCATAACTTCCCGCCCAAAAGGAGAAAGCGGCGCGTGGCGGATTAGGGTAGAAGGCGGCAAGGTTTCCCCCGTTGAACCCGCAGCCGGAGCACCGGGTACCAGCGTGGTGGTGGAAGACCTGTTTTTTGCCACGCCTGCCCGCCGCAAATTTCTGAAAAGCGCGCGCGTAGAAGGCCGACACGCTGAAAACGTGGTGCGGCGTCTGGCCTTGGCTGTGCCGCAAACGGCCTTTCGCTTTGTGCTGGATGAGCGCGTGCTATTTGATCTGCCCGCGCAGGATATGGCTGCCCGTTCTGCCGCCTTGTTAGATGCCAGCGAGGCCGATGGTTTTCTGGAAATTTCTGGGGAACGCGATGGTATGACCCTAAGCGGATTTATCTGCCCGCCATCAGTGCATCGTTCCACGGCTAATGGGCAGTTCATGCTGGTGAATGGCCGCCCTGTGGTGGACCCAGTGCTTAAAACCGCCGTGCGCGTGGCCTATAGGCGTGTGATCGAACCCGGCAGGCACCCCGTGGTGGCAATTATGCTTACGGTGCCGCCCGATCGGGTGGATGTAAACGTGCACCCTGCTAAAACAGAATTGCGCTTTGCGGATGAAGCAGGCGTGCGCTCCTTGGTTATTGGCACCATTCAGCGTGCGTTAGAGCATGGGGCTGGCAGTGTGGGCGTGCGGCCTGTGCTTTCTTCTGCACCACGGCAAGCCCGTATTTGGTATCCGCCAGAAAAAGGGGCTGCGCCGCCTATGCCTGCTCCCGCGTTTCATACCCCAACGCCAGAAGGTGTGCGTTTTGCAGAAGGCCGGTTGCAGTTTGGTGATGCCCCGGCCGCCAGAACTTTACCGCCTGTTGCCATGTCTTCTCCCAGCGCTGGGTGGGATGCCTCAGCAGTCAACACGCCAACAACCGGGCAAGCTGCATCATCATATGTGATGGATGGGGTCTCTGGGCCATCAGTAGCAGCAGATCACCCCTTGGGTGCGGCAATTGCGCAGGTGTTGGACACATATATTCTGGCCGTAGCGGCAGATGGCAGTTTGGTGCTGGTGGATCAGCACGCAGCGCATGAGCGGCTAACGCATGAGCGTTTGCGGGCGCAGTTTTTAAGCGGGCATGTGCAGGCGCAGCGTTTGTTGGTGCCCGATGTGGTGGATCTGCCCCGCGTGCAAGTGGAACTGCTGTTGGTACGTCAGCCCACGCTGGAAAAACTGGGTGTGGAAATTGAAGCCTTTGGCGGCGACTCCGTTTTGGTAAGAGCCTTGCCCGCCATGCTGCGCAGTAGCGATGCCGTAAACCTGCTGCGTGATCTGGCAGATGAGTTGGAAGCGGATGAAAACGGTGCGCCAGATGAAATGGCAGCGCTTGATGGGCGGTTAGATGCCGTTATTGCCCGCATGGCCTGCCACGGTAGTATTCGGGCCGGGCGCAGGCTGAGCGTGGAGGAAATGAACGCGCTGCTCCGCCAGATGGAAGAAACACCCCGTGCAGGCACATGCTCACACGGGCGGCCCACGTGGTTGAAGCTGAGCAAGGCTGATCTCGAAAAGTTGTTTGGCCGCCGTTAAGAATATGGCTGTTCTGCGTGGTGTGATCGGCTGAACGTGAACGCCCACCTGCTGGTGTCAGCCCGCAAAAAAGAGCAGGTTTGCAGCATCTTCATGTAACCTGAATGGTGGTGATGCCGTGCAGCCCATCCTGCTTTCGCTCATAACCTATCTTCCTCTTGTTGCGGCATTGGTGGCATTTTTTGCCCCCGGCAGGCCAGAGCAGCAAGATAGTACAGCCCGGTGGGTTGGGCTGTGGAGCAGCCTGATCACCCTTGGCCTTAGCGTGCTGATGTGGCTGGAGTTTGATCCCACTCAGCCCGGCCTGCAATTTGAAACACGCCTGCGCTGGATGGGGGATTACGGTATTTCCTACCATACGGGGGTGGATGGCATCAGCTTGGTGTTTATTCTGCTAACAGCGTTTTTAACCCCATTGGCGTTAGGGGCAGGCTGGCGTAGCGTGCAAACACAGGGGCGGCAGTTTGTAGCTGCCATGCTGGCGTTGGAAACAGCCTTGTTCGGCCTGTTTTCTGCCCAGGATATGCTACTGTTTTACGTGTTTTACGAAGCAACGCTTATCCCCGGTAGCCTGATGATTGGCGTTTGGGGTGGGCCAAAGCGCGTTTGGGCCTCGCTTCAGTTCTTTCTGTTTACGTTTGGTGGCTCGCTGTTCATGCTGGTGGGGCTTATCACCATGTGGCTGCAAACAGGCACCACGGATATTCCAGCCCTCATGCACGCAGGTTTTTCCCAGCCCTTACAGGGGTGGTTGCTGTTGGCCTTTCTGCTGGCTTTTGGTGTCAAACTGCCGCTGTTTCCGCTGCACGCGTGGCTGCCAGATGCGTATTCCGAGGCCCCAACACCAGCTTCGGCCATGTTGTCTGGCGTGCTTTCCAAAACCGGCGCTTATGGGCTGTTACGCTTTGGGGTGCTGATGTTCCCCGATGCAGTGCGTCTGTTTGCGCCTTATGTGCTGGCTCTTGGTGTTGTGGCTATTATTTACGCAGCCTTTGTGGCCTTTGCCCAAACAGACATGAAGCGCGTGATTGCGTATTCCTCCTTTTCCCACATGGGCATGATTGCCGTGGGGCTGTTTACGCTCACGGCAGAAGGTATTGATGGCGCAATCTTTCAGATGCTTTCTCATGGGGTGGTGATCGCAGCGCTCTTCTTCTGCGTGGCAGCGGTGGTATGGCGGGCAGAAACCCAGCAGATTGATGCACTGGGCGGTGTTGCGCGCCAGATGCCGGTGCTGGCGCTGTTGGCCATGTTGTTTACAATGGCCAATGTAGGGCTGCCGGGCACCGGGTCCTTTGTTGGGGAATTGTTGGTGCTTATGGGCGCTGTGCATGTTTCCTTCTGGGTGGCGCTGCTGGCAGGTAGCACCATGATTATGGGCGCGGTTTACATGCTCTCACTGTATCGGCGGGTGCTGTTTGGCGGCGTAAAAGGCACGGTAAGCCTTCTGCGAGATCTAACCGCCGCAGAAATTGCCGTGCTGGCCCCATTGGCTATCGTAACATTGTGGATGGGTGTGCATCCGGGCAGCTTTACCCGGTTGTTTGACCCCGTGATCATGCAGGCCATTCACGGTAGCGCTGCCAATGTGGCTTCAGCCACTGGCCATACTGTTTTGCATGTGGCCGCCCGCTAATAGGGCTTAAAACACGCTCAGGTTTTTAGTTGGGCAGTTCTGGCACATCTCGTGCTGGAACTGCCTTTTGTTTGGGTTTGCTGGGGCTGAGAATAATGCCAGCCGAGGCTGCAACCACGCATAAAATTCCGCAAAGCTGAAGTAGAGAGGGCGTTTCGTGCAGGATGACCGCTCCCGCCACGGTTGCGCATACAGGTTCCAGACTGCTGAGAATGCCGATATCGCGGGCATTCAAGTTCTGCATGGCCAGCATTTCCAGAGAATAGGGTAGGGCCGAAGAACAGAACGCCACCAAAACGCCCAGCCCCAACATGGTAGGGGCTGAAAAGCCGATAATCAGCGCAGGCACAAAGCAGGGCAAAAAGACAACGCAGGCACCGCATGCCATGCCTAGTGCGCAGGCATGTGCCCCCGGCACTTTACCAGCCACACGCTGCCCAAACAGAATGTAAAGCGCCCAGCACAGCGCAGCCATGAGAGCAAAACCCACACCTGCAAAATCGGTTTTGGTGGATGCAGATGGGTTGAGCACAAGTGCCAGCCCCAACACGGTAAGCAGAATCCAGCCAATATCAGACAGCTTGCGAGAGCCCACAAAAGCCACAACAAGTGGGCCAATAAATTCCAATGTAACAGTTGTGCCCAGTGGAATGTGTTGGAGCGCCAGATAAAAGCAGAGGTTCATGCCTGTCATGGCCAACCCGTAAGGGATGACCAGCCGCAGAACATGGACGGACAGAAACCTCCAGCTTCTAAAAAACGGCACCAGCATAAATGCTGCCAGGCAGACGCGCAGGCCCACAACGCCAGATGTGCCAAATACCGGAAAAATGGATTTGGCGAGGGAAGAGCCAAACTGAATGCACAGCATGCTGGTTAACAATTGGGATAAAGCCAGCAGGCGTGTGCGAAGGGGCAGAGAGGCAGAAGAAGGGGCTGCTGTCATGCACGCCCATGTGGCAGATGTGCAAGCCCCAAGCCATACGGCCCGCCTACCACGTAGGAGAGCGGGTTAAACATCTAGCAGATCATCCACTGTGCTTGCGTGTTCCTGAATAAAGGCAAAGCGCAGTTCTGGCTTACGGCCCATTAGGCTTTCCACCCGCTGGCGTGTTGCCAGCCTGTCTTCCTGCGGGGTGATCACGCGCAGCAGCGTGCGGCGTTTGGGGTCCATTGTTGTTTGTTTTAGATCCCCCGGCGGCATTTCCCCCAGCCCTTTAAAGCGGGACACATCTATTTTGCCACGCGCCTTGAACTCGGTTTTCATTTTGCGGTCACGGTCTGCATCATCCATGGCGTAAACCGATTTCGCGCCTTGTGTCAGGCGGTAGAGCGGGGGCTGGGCCAGATACAGGTGCCCGTTGCGGATAAGCTCTGGCAGCTCACGGTAAAAGAATGTCATGAGCAGCGAGGCAATGTGCGCGCCATCCACGTCTGCATCGGTCATGATAATCACGCGGCCATAGCGCAGTTTGGAAAGATCGAATCTATCACCCGATCCACAGCCTAATGCTTCAATCAGATCGCGCAGTTCCTGATTCCCGCGCAATTTTTCTGCCGTGGCGCTGGCAACGTTTAGAATTTTACCGCGCAAGGGCAAAACGGCCTGTGTTTCACGGTTACGGGCCTGTTTGGCAGAACCACCAGCCGAGTCGCCCTCCACCAGAAAGATTTCTGTATCCGGGGCAAACTCCTTGGTGCAATCCGTCAGCTTGCCGGGCAGGCGCAGGCGGCGCGTTGCACTTTTGCGCGGTGTCTCTTTTTGCTCCTTACGGCGTAGGCGTTCCTCTGCCCGTTCTATGGCAAAGCCTAGCAGCGTATCGGCCTGTGGCGGGTTTTGCGCCAGCCAGTGGTCAAACCTGTCTCGCAAAGCCGTTTCCACCAGCTTGCTGGCGGTGGATGAGGTGAGTTTTTCCTTGGTCTGGCCCTGAAACTGTGGATCACGAATAAACACGGAAAGCCGACCTGCGCTCATGCCCAGCACATCTTCTGCGGTAATGGCGGAGGCTTTTTTGATGGAGCGTTGGTCTCCCCACGCGCGCAGGCCTTTTACCAGCGCGTTGCGGAAGCCGGTTTCATGTGTGCCGCCTTGCGGGGTGGGGATGGTGTTACAGTAAGACACCAGAGAGGCCGAGCCGTTTTCTAAAAACGCCACGGCCCATTCCACCTTGCCGTTATCTGTGCCGTCTGCTGCTGGCGGCAGAGGTGCCTCGCCAGCCCACAGAGGGGTAAGGAGTGGGGCCTTGGGGCCAAGCTCATCCGTAAGGCTGTCTGCCAACCCACCGGGGAAGTGTAGGGTGGCTTCTGCGGGTGTTTCATCTCCTGTCTTGATCAGCGCAGGATCGCACGACCAGCGGATAGTGACACCACGGAACAGAAACGCCTTGGAGCGGCAGAGCCGGTAAAGGCGGGCAGGCACAAATACATGTGTGCCAAAAATTTCAGGATCAGGTTGAAAGCTGATTTGCGTGCCGCGTCGGTTGGGCGCTGCGCCTACTTTTTCCAACTTTGTTACGGGTTTACCGCGTTCGTACACCTGTTTCCATACGGTGCGATCACGCGCAATTTCCACTTCCATGCGGGTGGAAAGCGCATTCACCACGGAAGAACCAACCCCATGCAAACCGCCAGATGTAGCGTAAGCCTTGCCAGAAAACTTACCCCCGGCATGCAGGGTTGTAAGAATAACTTCCAGCGCAGAACGATCGGGAAAGCGCGGGTGTGGGTCCACCGGAATACCGCGCCCGTTATCCCGAATGGTCAGGCGGTTTTCTGTATCCAGCCGCACATCAATGGTGTTGGCATGGCCCGCCACGGCTTCATCCATGGCGTTATCAAGAATTTCCGCTGCCAGATGGTGCAGCGCACTTTCATCCGTACCGCCAATATACATGCCGGGGCGGCGGCGTACGGGTTCCAGCCCCTCCAGAACCTCAATGGCGCTGGCATCATAGGCCTGTGCAGAGTCTGCCTGCGTTCCCGGCTTGGCATCGCGGGATTTGCCGGTGGAGGATTTGCGGGCTGGCGGGGTATTGGAAAACAGATCGCTCATGCGAGAAATCTGTCCCGCGTTGGCGCTGATTCGTCAAGCGTAGTGGTGAGGGGGCGGCAAGCTTTTAACTGCTTCCTAGCCAAAGCCCCCTTACCAGCGGGCTTTTTATGCGCGGCGTGTGGTACGGCGGCGCGTTGTGGTGTGCGTAGAACGGGAAGCAGAAGGCGCTGCGCATGTTTCAAAGGAAGCAGGCTGCGTGACGTCCTTGGCATCGGAGTAGCTGGAAAGATCTTCTCCGCTTTCCAGTGCATTCACTTCATCAAACATGGCAAGGCGCTGCTGGCAGAAAATGGTGCCAGATTGCAGGCCACGTTCAGACTGCACGTTGGCCAACTGCGTGATGTAATCATCATGCTCCTGCTGGGCACGGCGGCCATAGGTGGTGCGGAAGTAGCCGTTCAGGCGTTCTTCTTCCCGCAGGAGGGTGGTGCGAAACTTGGCCACGAATGCGTTGTAGCGATCCTGCGCACCGCAAGACAGTGCGGTAACCATCAGTTCGCTTTTTAGGCCCTGCACGTTAAAGGCTTCGTGCGCAGGGGAGTGGCCACATTCGCTGGCGGCAAAGGAAGCCGAGCTGTGCAGAACGCCCGCGGCAAGAACCCCCGCGGCAAGGAAACGGGAAAAGGACATAGTACCTCCGACAGATGCTGGAAAGGGAATACCGCATTCACGCAAGAAAGAAACTGGTATTTTTTCATACCCTCTGCCTGCTTTGGTGGTTGCGGATAAACCAGCATGTTATTTTGGCGTAAAAGTTGGAAAAATAGGCCGCTCTGTTTAGCAGAATATTTGCGGTTAAAAGATGTTTTCGCGCAGTTGTGTGGATGTTGATACGCCACAAGCTGCCAACGTGTGCTGTATGCCTCTTCCTTCCTGCTGCGGGATGTTTTAAAGGCAAATGCGAATCATGCTTTGTGGGTAGGGGCAGATGCCCGGTTTGGGCCTCTTTCCATTCAGCCCCGAAGCGTGCAGAAGAGATTGCAAGTTTAATTGATACAACAGAAGCGGAGCTGTCGAGTGCGCTTACGAGGAATTGCCGGTTTGGCGCTAACTGGTGGGATGCTTGCCGGCTGTGCAACAACGGGCGGCCCTATTCATATCGGGTCCCCCAATCCCTTTGGGTACCTTAAAAAGTCTGCCGTGTGCAGCACAACGCCTATCAAGAAAGAGGCTGATGGCTCACTTTCCACCACCATGACCGTGCGGTCTGATGATGGTCTGTGTGAAGTGCTGGTAGATCAGCCCGGTGGCAAGGCGTATGCATCCTTTGGGGTTTCTCCTGCGCCAGAGCACGGCAAGGCGTTCCTGTACACGCTGGATAGCGATACGCATGTTACCTACACCCCCACACTGGGCTATGCTGGGCAGGATAAGTTTACGGTTATCCTTATTCCCGGCCCCGGTCAGCAGCGCACACGCCTGACAGTGACGGCGCAGGTAGATGCAACGGGTGTGGTGATTCCGCACGCGGCTGTAACGGCACCTGCCGCAGAAGCTCCTAAAAAGAAAGCAGTGGTGCGTAAGGCTGTTACGCGTAAGCGTTAATTTGCCCTGCTACCCAGTTTTTGGGTGATAGAATTAAAAAACGGTGTTCCAGAAATGGAGCACCGTTTTTTTTTATGCTCTGATGTGCCGGGCAAAACCCGGCAGCAAGATGGGCAGGATAAAAACTAAATGGAAAATGTAATAGGTTCAGCCAATGGGCGCTTCAGCCCTGCGGATTCTGCCTGTTTAACCAGATCATCCAGTGTGGTTTTGCCCATCTGCGTGATGAGCTTCTGATCAAATTTATCCCAACACGGGGCCAGAACTTTCTGGAAAAGCGCACCCTGCGGGCCATCATTGGCATCGGTATCTGTGTTCAGTACGGCTTCAATAATATCCACCAAGGCAATATCGCGCCGGGGGCGGCCAAGCCGATAGCCCCCACGTGGGCCACGAATGCTTTCCAGCAAACCAGAACGAGAAAGAGCCTGAAGCAGTGGTTCTATGCCACGGCGCGCCAGTTCGGAGCGTTCTGCAATATCAGCAGCACTTACCGTGCCGGAACGCCCGGCGTGAAACGCAACATCCAGCATAATAAGAACGGCGGTCATGGCTCTATCACGACGGAGGATCATGCAAAACAGTCCCTGTCTTGGTTGGGGTATGGTTGATGATGTTTTATTTCCAGATCTTATGTTCAGTATAGCAGCACAGATATGGTTTATCTACGCTATAAATTCGTATTATATGGGTCTGAGAATTGTAAAACAGACATGGGAGAACTTCTAATGGCAGCATCAACGCAGGAAAAAGCGGATTACGGCTTTGCTGCACCCAGAGGGCGGGTTTACGAGTCTGTCCTTAATTTGGTGGGGGGCACGCCGCTTGTTGCGTTGCCACGGTTGACACAGGAAGATGAGCTGAAAGCCCGCGTACTGCTGAAGCTGGAGTTTTTTAACCCGCTTAGTTCTGTAAAAGACAGAATCGGCACCGCTATGGTGCTGGATGCTGAACGCAAGGGCCTGATTACACCGGGCCGTACTTTGCTGGTTGAACCCACTTCGGGCAATACGGGCATTTCTCTGGCGTTTGTAGCTGCTGCACGGGGCTATCGGCTGATTGTAACCATGCCAGAAGGGGCCTCTATTGAGCGGCGGCGTATGCTGCGCCTGATGGATGCGCAGGTAGAGCTTACGCCCGCACGTTTGGGGATGGCCGGGGCCATTGCCCGCGCAAACGAAATTCTGAACGAAACCCCAGATGCGTGGATGCCAGATCAGTTTGATAATCCGGCAAACCCCGCAGTACATGCCGCCACCACGGCAGAGGAAATCTGGGTAGATACCGCAGGCAAGGTGGATGTGGTTGTGGCCGGTGTTGGCACTGGCGGCACGGCCACCGGCATTGCAGAAGCCCTCAAACCCCGCTGCAATACGCTACAGGTTTTTGGTGTAGAACCGGCGGAAAGTGCGATTCTGAATGGTGATGAACCCGGCCCCCACGGTATTCAGGGTATTGGCCCCGGTTTTTGCCCTGCCACGCTGAATACAAAGCTGCTGGATGGTGTCATCACTGTTTCAGAGCGTGAGGCCATTGCGGCGGCGCGCCGTTGCGCCCGTTTGGATGGTATTCCGGTAGGTATTTCCTCTGGGGCATCTTTGCACGCAGCGTTACAACTGGCTGTGCAGGATGAATACAAAGGTAAAACCATTGTAGCCATTGCGCCTTCCTTTGCTGAACGCTACCTGTCCACCCCTCTGTTTACCGGCCTGTAAGGTCGGTTCTCAGCGGTCAGATTTGGCCCGGTAGCTACAAAAAAGCCCGTTCGGCCATATGGCCAACGGGCTTTTTTTGAAGCTGTAAAGCTGAAGCAGATCGTTTAGCGGAAAATAATTTCCACGCGCCGGTTTTGGGCTTCCTTGGTGTTGGGGCCTGTTGTGACCAGCGGATGTGTTTCACCATATCCATGAATATCAATGGTGGTGCCCGGTACGCCGTCACGCATCAGTTCGGCTTTCACCACTTCTGCACGGCGGAGCGAGAGCCGCATATTATATTCTTCACCAGCTTTCTGGCCAGGATGGGCGGAGGAGTTATCCGTATAGCCAGAAACCGTAATGCGCGTAAGCGCCACATGGGCGGCTGCCTGCGCTGCTACGCCAACAATGGAACGTGCCCGGTCTGTAAGATCGGATTTATCCCAATCAAAGAACACCAGATAGCTGCGGGCAGCCGCTGGGGCCGGTGCGGCCATAGTAGGTGCTGGCGGTGGTGGGGGTGGGGCCGGATTAAATTCATACCGCAGCCCCAGCATGAGGGTGTGGTTAAAATCGGTTTTGGTATCGTGATGCCCGCTAGAGAACTGATACGGGTGCGTCTGGTTGATGCTGTTGATAGTGCCGCCAATAGTGCCCCATGACGTTGCGCCATGAGATTGCGGGCCAAGCATTGTCCAGAACCGATATTCCGCTGTGGCAGATAGCCCAACAACCCACGGAATGGGGAAGGCGAGGCCAAAAATGCCCTGATAGGCAAAATTGCCAAACGTGCCGCCCATTTTTTCTGCAAGCTGGTTGCCCGGTGCGGTTACGGATGTGCGCATGGCGGTCCAGCCATAGCCAATACCGGCCCCAAAATACGGAAACAGCCACGGCTTGCCGACATCCAGATCAAACAGGGCATTGGCCATAACGCCATAAGTCTGGCGGCGGCCATCTGCACGGCTGTTGAAGGTGTTGGTAACAAACCGCTGGTAGCCCATGCTGCGGTAATCACCTTCAACTTCCACACGAAAGCCGTTGCCCAAGCCCCAACCGATGGAGCCAATACCCGCAGCGCCAGTGCGCCAGCGGTCTCGCCCATCAGGAAACTGGGCGGACGTACGTACGCGCTGATCCTGGTTAAAGGTAGCACCACCTTCACCCGCGATATAAAGCCCCTGCACAGGCTGGGCTTTTGCGGTTACGGCAGCACACAACAGAAGCCCCGCGGCCAGCGGCGCAGAAAGCAGCGTTTGCGCAAGCAATTTCTGGCGCGGCTTCATGGTCTTCTCCCTGCTATGGCAGTAGTCGCGCGATACGTCCGGCATCGCATCTAATAGTACGAAGGCACACATGCTTGCCTTCTTTGCTGTAAAGTTGCCCAGTGTGCAACAGGTAGAACGGCCAGTTGACACAAACAGACGGGTTTTATGTGTAATAAATGCCGCAGGCGTGTGCGATAAGCCACAATTAAGCAAATTGTATCAGAGCAGTATTGCTTCAAACGAAGGGCTGAAGCTGTCCGATTCAATTTCCAGAACCCATAAGTCGGGGTCAAACTTAACCTGACGTTCTATAAACTTCTGAATCTGTTCCGCATCAACAGGCGTATTACCTGTTGCACGCAGCCATGCGGGTTCACCTTCTGGTGTACGGGTCTGGCTTAAAACCACGCCAGAACCGTTGCGCGCCGCCAACACCACCAGAATGCCACCTGCATCTGGGTCTCCCTTGCGCAAAAGCATGGCGGAACGGCCATCTTGCCCGCTTTGGCGGAGTATGGCGCGGGCCATGATATCGGTTTTAAGGCGGGGTGGGGGTGCCATATATCCTGCTTTAAGGGGCTGCGGAAATCTGGGGGGCGGTTACGGCATCATCCGGAATGGCGTTGATGGCCGTTTTATACCACTGTGGATTCTCCAGCACGCTACGCGCCACGTTTACATCCCGGTCTGTTCCCAAAGCGGCGGGGCAGGTTTTGCGGATAGACATAATCTGGGAAACGGGAATCGGAAAGCGCGCATTGCGAGAAGCCGTAATGGCAGCCTGATTGGCTACTTGCCCTTCTGCCAGATCATGCAGATTTTTTTCTACATCAGCAGCACCAAGGCTGGTGCAAACCTGAGGCATGACACCAAGGCCCTGCAACGGCCACCGCAACGGAGCTATAACGCGGCTCCATGTTACAAACAGCTCACCTTCATCAGGCAGTTGCGCCACGGTTTGCACAAGCCCTTTGCCCAATGTGGCGCTGCCAATCACTACCGCGCGGCGATGATCCGCCAAGGCTGCGGCCAGAATTTCTGCCGCACTTGCGGTGCGCCCATCTACTAAAATGGCAATGGGCAGGCCGTTTGTCATGTCTCCACCCTGCACGGCCCAGATGTGGTTTGCCTGAGAATCCCGCCCGCTGGTTACAGCGGCCACACCTCTATCAAGCAGCAGGGCTGCGGCGGTTACGGCCTGTTGCAGCACGCCGCCACGGTTGCCGCGCAAATCTATAATCAGGCCTTTTAAGTGCGTATCCTGCACGGCCTGATCCAGATACTGGCTCATTTCCTCTGCGGTATCGGAGGAAAAGGCCGTTACGCGCAGCACCACAATAGAGCCACTGGCAAAAGCAAATACGGTTTCGGGCGGGGTTTTGGCGCGGCGCAGGGTTACGGTGCGGGCGCGGCGCTGGCCGGGGGTGAGCAGGCGCAGCACAACGGGGGTATCTTCCTCTCCGCGCAGCCATTCCATAACCGTTTCGGGCGTTTTGCCTGCTGTTAAGCGGTTGTTGACGGAAAGCAGCCTGTCACCCGTATCTATGGCGGCTGTCCAGGCCGGGCCGTTGGCGTTTATGGCGGATACAACAAGGTAGCGGCCACTTTGCCCCAGGCTAACGCCAATATCTGCTTCTCCACCCACACGCGCAGCCCGATCTGATGTGGCGGAAGTGGGGCCAATATAGCGGGAATAGGGGTCTAGATGGTTAAACAGTTCATCAAAAAACGCCTGCACCAGTTCTTCGCGGCTGGTTGTGCGCACGGCAAGGGAATGGGCGCGGGCTGTATCCAGAAAATCCACGGCAATTTGTGCCCAATCATCTGCTGAACCATCTGTAGGGGCAGGGCGGGAGAGCAGGCTGGTTTGGCCAGAAAGAAGCTGGATATTGGCCCCGCGGGAATCGAAAGACAGGGAAGGATCAAGCGCAGAAAGGCTGGCCAGTCCCCAAAGTGTGAAATCCCGATAACTATGAGCTTCCAGCGTGCGCGGCTGTAAAAACTGAAGGGCGGTGCTGATAACGGATTTAACCATCAGCATATCCGGCACAGGTGCTTTGTCTGGCGCCGCAGTAGCGGAAGCAGCGGGTTGTTGTTCTGCCGTAGGTGCTACGGATGCAGTAGCCTGTGTTGCAGAGGCCGAGCCCGGAGCACTGTCTGGCAGCGGTGTATCGGATTTGTTTTGGGCGTGCAGGGGTGCAGGCTGGCAAAAAAGCAACACAGCCAGCACCATGCCCGGCAAGGCACGCGGCAGACCACGCACAAACCAGATGGCGGTTTCAGTGCTCATATACGGCATCAGTCAGCATCAGCGTACCTCGTGCCGGGCAGGTGCCCGCCAAGGTAACTGAAAGTACAGCCCCACTTTGCACGTGGGGGTGATGTGCCAAGGCATGGGTGTGCTGCGAGTCGTCATTCATCCCTGTGCGATCCGGAAAAGCTGACCATGCAAGGAAAGACGGAGTTCCGGTTTTCGTCAATCTCACCCGCAAGCCATGCCGTGTTGCTGTCATGACATGGGCGGACATTCTCTGGCCAATAAGCGGAGCAAGAAAGAGAGCAGCCAGCCGGTTCAGACTATCCTGCATGATGGTTGCTGCCCGGCGTTCTGTAAAGTTTAGCTGTGATACCAAAGCCACATCTGGTGCTGGCAGGGGGACGTGAGGCAGCGCAGAAGAGTCGTTTATATGGGTTAAGGCGCGGTGTGCCAGCAGATCTGCATAGCGGCGGATGGGGCTGGTAAAATGCGTGTAGTGCTTGAGCCGCAGGCCATAATGTGATGCTGCGCAGGTGCTGTAGCGTGCCATAGGGCGCGGGCTATCGGGGCTGGGCTGCGCATGGGTACGGAAAAGTGCTGGCAGCGCTTGCGCGTGCAATTTTTCCGCTGCGATCTGATTAGCCAGAATCATGCACGCCGCCACCATATAATGTGCTTCCTGAGTGTTACGCGGCACAAAGGCACAGGGTTGCCCGCTGCTATCAAACTGCACGTTCCAACCTGTTTCTTCCCGTTCCATAACACCGCGTTGGAGGGCTGCGCGCCGAATGGCGGCACCCGCATTGCGCAATGCGGGAAGTAGCGCAGGTGCTAACAGGGCCGCAGGGTGTTCGGGCGGCAAAGTGGGCTGATGTGCTTGTGTCTCAAAGACTTGCTGCACGGTCTCATATGTCAGCCGCGCTGCACTTTGCATGATCCCGCGGCCAATATGAGCAGAAACTACATGCCCATCCGAGGTGATGTAGATATCAGCAAAGAGGCAAAGCCGATCCTGCCCCGGCAAAAGGGAACAAGCCTGTGCAGAAAGAGCCAGTGGCAGCATGGGCACCACTCTGTCTGGCAGATAAATGGAATTGCCGCGTTCTTGCGCTTCCATATCCAGCGCGGAGCCGGGCTTTACCCAATGCGCTACATCGGCAATGGCCACAATAAGATGAAAACCCTCAGCCGTTTGTTCGGCCCAGAGTGCATCATCAAAATCATGCGCTGAGGCCTCATCAATGGTGATAAGCGGCAGGTGGCGTAAATCTGTGCGGCCAGAAGGCGCAGGTGCGCTCTGTAAGGCAGTGTTCTGGTGTGCGATCTGCCGGGCTTCGGCCTCGGCCTGTTCTGAAAATGTAGTGGGTGGATGATGGATAAGCAGGCTGAGGCGTGAGGGCATGCCTGCATCATCCGCCTTGCCCAAAACGCTGTGTACACGTCCCGCATAAGCGCCATGAGGCAGAGCATGCGGTGTTGCAAGCCCAATCTGCTGCGGTGCGAGAGGGAGGGAGTTTGTACTTTCTTCTGGGGTAAGCGGCAGGTTTAACCGTGCATCACATGGCAGCAACAAGGGTTCTGGCGTGTTGGCGGGGGTAACGGGCAGGTTGTTATCAAGCCGGGTCAGAAGCCGCAGGCCACGCGCTTCGCGCTTTTGAGTGCCCGTTGCCGGGCGCAGGCGTACCAGCACAATATCGCCGGGGAAAAAATACGGCGTATCCGGCGGCTTTATCAGCAATACAACAGGGCGGGAGAGTACATCATCGGCCAAAAAGCCAGCCGCGTTGCCATCATCCCGAATATAGGAAACCCGCATACGGGCAACATCTGGCAGGCCGATGGAAGCCTTGAGCGTGCCAGCAGCAAGATCAAGCAGATCCCCCGCAACGGCCATATCGTGCAGCAAAGCGCGTATGCTGGCCTTTTGCCGCACGGGAAGCTGGAAGGTGCGCAGAATGTCCGTTAGCCCGGTGGCGGCTCCGGCGCGGCTTTCAAGAAAAGCCCGTAGCTCCTGCACAGATGGCAGGGCAGAAACATACGGGCTTGCCAACACGACAGATTACTCGGTCTCGGCTTTTTTCTTGCGCGTTGTGGTGGTGGCCTTCTTTTTGGCGGGTGCTTTTTTCTTGGGCGCCGCTTTTTCCGCACCGTCTTCATCAGCCTTGGCTGTGCTTTTGGTTGCGGTTTTCTTTTTGGCCGTTGTTTTGGTGGTGGCTTTCTTTTTGGCGCCAGCCTTGGCTTTTAGGGGTTTGCCCTTGTCTACCAACAGAGCCACGGCCTCATCCAGCGTTACGGCATCCATATCTGTGCCGCGCGGCAGGGTGGCTACTATCTGACCATGCTGCACATATGGGCCAAAGCGGCCCTTGCGCACCATAACCGGCTCACCATCCTTGGGGTGCACACCCAGATTGCGGATGGAGGCCAGCTTTTTGGCCAGTGCATCCACAGCGCGGTTCAGGCCGATGGTTAGAACGTCATCGTCCTTGTCCAGAGAGCCATATACTGCGCCCATTTTTACAAATGGACCAAAGCGCCCAAGCCCGGCCTGAATGGGCTCGCCCGTTTCGGGGTGAACGCCAACAAGGCGGGGCAGGGAAAGCAGGCCAAGGGCCTGATCCAGCGTAATGCTTTCCCCATTGATGTTTTTGGGCAGAGAAGCACGCTTGGGCTTGGCTTTTTTGTCTTCGGGGTTGGGTTCACCCTGCTGCACATACAGGCCCCACGGGCCTTGGCGCACAGTAATATCCTCACCCGTTTCCGGGTTCTGGCCCAAAAGGCGCATACCGTCCTTAAGGGCAGCATCATCACCTTCTTCGGCGCTATCTGCCGTTAAGCGGCGGGTGTACTGGCATTCCGGATAGTTGGAGCAACCAATAAATGCGCCATAACGGCCGAGCTTCAGCCCAAGGCGGCCTGTGCCGCAGGAAGGGCAAACCCGCGGGTCTGATCCATCCGTCCGATCGGGGAAGAAGAATGGCCCCAAGTCCTTATCGAGTGCGTTGAGCACATCGGTAATGGTGAGTTCCTTGGTGCCGGATACGGCTTTGGAAAAATCGTTCCAGAACGCTGCCAGAACCTGCTTCCACTGTGCGCGGCCACCGGAGATATCATCCAGCAGTTCTTCAAGGCTGGCGGTAAAGCCCGTATCCACATATCGCTCAAAGAACGAGACAAGGAAGGCCGTAACCAGACGCCCGCGCGCTTCGGGAATAAAGCGGCGGTTTTCAAGCCGCACATAGCTGCGATCCTGCAATACGGTCAGGATGGAAGCATAGGTAGAGGGGCGACCAATACCCAGCTCTTCCATCTTTTTGACCAGCGATGCTTCGGAATAACGCGGCGGCGGCTGGGTGAAGTGCTGCTCGGCATCCACTTTTTCGCGCTTGAGCGGGTCTTTTTCCTGCATGCTGGGCAGCATACGGGCATCATCATCCGCTGCTTTTTCCGTATCATCGCGCCCTTCACGGTAGAGCTTGAGAAAGCCCTCAAACGTGATGATGGAGCCATTGGCGCGCAGCACGGTCTGGCCGGAGGGGCCAGCAATATCTACCGCCACCTGATCCAGAGATGCGGATTCCATCTGGCTGGCAACTGCACGTTTCCATACCAGTTCGTACAACCGGCGCTGATCATTGTTCAGGAACCGAGCAACGGAGTCGGGCGTGCGGGAAACATCTGTGGGGCGCACGGCCTCATGCGCTTCCTGCGCGTTTTTCACCTTGGAAGTATAGATACGCGGCTTGGCGGGCACATATTCCGTGCCAATTTTCTGGCCGATATGCTGACGGATAGCATTAATGGCTTCCTGCGCCATCGTCACGCCATCGGTTCGCATATAGGTGATCAAACCTACAGTTTCACCGCCCAGATCCATGCCTTCATAAAGCTGCTGGGCGGTGCGCATGGTGGTTTGCGCGCTCATGCCCAACTTGCGGGAGGCTTCCTGCTGCAACGTAGAGGTGGTGAACGGTGGCTGCGGGTTGCGGCGAACCTTGCGGCGTTCAATAGATTTTACGGCAAGGTTTTCAGCTTCCACCGCTTTTTTAGCAGCTTCGGCCAGTTCGGCGTTGT
Source organism: Acetobacter sp. DmW_125128 (assembly GCF_008704325.1). Classification (NCBI taxonomy): domain Bacteria; kingdom Pseudomonadati; phylum Pseudomonadota; class Alphaproteobacteria; order Acetobacterales; family Acetobacteraceae; genus Acetobacter; species Acetobacter sp. DmW_125128. The sequence goes on from NZ_VHOP01000019.1 coordinate 54,649, forward strand.
GCAGATCAAACTGATCCAGCTTTTTGCCGTTTAGATGCGTTAGCCGTGCGGTAAAGGCGGCACCCGCAGGGGTAAGCAGCGATGCAATAACGCTCCAGTATTCCCGCGGCTTAAAAACCTCAATCTCGGCTTCGCGCTCACAAATCAGGCGGAGCGCCACAGATTGCACACGTCCCGCACTGCGAGAGCCGGGCAGTTTGCGCCACAACACGGGGGAAAGCGTAAAGCCCACCAGATAATCCAGCGCCCGGCGGGCCAGATAGGCCTCAATCAGCGGGAAATCCAGATCCCGCGGGTGTTCCATGGCGTACCGAATGGCGGATTTGGTAATTTCGTTAAACGTAACGCGCTGAACATCCACCCCTTTCAGGGCTTTGCGTTCTTCCAGCATAGCGCGCACATGCCACGAAATGGCTTCACCCTCGCGGTCAGGGTCAGTGGCCAGATACAGTCGGTGGGCGCCTTTAAGCGCCTTGGCAATGGCGGCAACCTGCTTCATGCCCCGTTCATCAGACTGCCACTTCATGGTGAAGTCTTCATCCGGCAGCACGGAGCCATCCTTGGGTGGCAGATCGCGCACATGCCCGAAGGAGGCCAGTACCGTGTAGCCATCACCCAGATATTTGTTGATCGTTTTTGCCTTTGCGGGCGATTCGACCACAACAACGTCAGTCATACTCTCTCCGACCTGCCTGCAAGCAGCACTTACCCTGTCGTTTCTGCCTGATTATCCGCCAGACCGACCATGCCCCCAGGATAAGTGGAGACGCAGCCAGAAAGCTCAAGTTCCGTGAGCGCGACAAGCACGGCAGAAGCCGAGAACTGGCAGCGCCTTATCAGATCGTCAACCGCTATGGGCGTAAAGGAGAGGAGCGAAAGCAGGTTTTCGCGCACATCTTGTGCGGTGGAAGGCGCTGAAAAATGCGGTTTTAAGGCAATTGGCTCTTTTTCATCCACATTTTGGGGAGAAGTAAAAAATGCAGGTTCCGGAGGGTCTGAAACAAAAGGCAGGCCAGTTTGCGCAGCAGATGCAGATTTTTTCTGGCGTGGTGCGGTAACGCTGGAAAGGGGGTGCGTAGAGCCAGCAGGTTGAGGAACAACAGGCGGCAAATGTGGCAAAATATCTGCCACGCTTTCTGTTAAAACAGCGCCATTACGCAAAAGATTGTTACTGCCCCTGCAACGCGGGTCTAGCGGTGATCCGGGAACGGCAAATAACTCCCGCCCATAATCTACTACCATGCGGGCAGTAATGAGTGTGCCAGAATGGGGTGCTGCTTCCACCACCACGCAGCCAAGGCCCAAGCCTGCAATAAGCCGGTTACGGCGTGGGAAGTGGCGCGCCAAAGGGGCCGTGCCTAGTGGGGCCTCGGTTACTACTGCGCCTTTTTGGGCAATTTCTGCCTGAAGGCTGGCATTTTCTGGTGGGTAGGGGCAATCCAGCCCACCGGCAATGGCGGCTACGGTGCAGCCCAGCCGATGGAGCGCCCCTTTATGGGCGGCTTTATCAATGCCGCGCGCCAAGCCGGAAATAACGCTTAGCTCGGCTTCTACCAGTTCTGTTGCAAGGCTTTCTGCCAGCCGCATGCCCTGTGCAGAGGCATTGCGTGCCCCCACAATGCTGACTCCTGCACGGCTAAGGCACGCAACATCGCCCAGAACACTTAGCACAGGCGGCGCATCCGGAATCTGGCGTAAAAAAGCAGGGTAATCTGTATCAAAAAGTGTGAGAAAACAGCCACCCATTTGCAAGGTGGCGTCTATCTCCCGCATCACCACATCCATAGGCGGCATAACCGGCTGGTTACGCCCCCGCACTGACAGATAAGGCAGGGCTTCCAGCGCTGCTGCGGCAGAGCCGTATTTATCTACCAGTTTCCGCCATGTGCGTGGGCCAACCTGTTCAGTACGGGCCAGACGTAGGCAGGCGGGTAGAGATGTCATATGCGAAAAATCAGACAGCCAAGTTGCAGATCACGGCTTTTTCTCACCAATCCGCGGCTCTTTCCCGCTAAAAATGCGGACAATGTTTTCATGATGCCGCGCAATCACCAACACGCTGATCAGCACAGCAGCCAATGGCTTGGGAGAGGCATGAAAGGAAAAACCATAAAGTGCGAGCACCACCACCGGCATGATGATGAAGGCCGCTAAGGCACCGGCAGAGGAAATGCGTGTCAGCTTGGCAACACCCAGCCATGTGGCGCAGCCAGCCAGCCCGGTAAGCGGAGAAAGGGCCAGCATGGCGCCCAGCCCGGTTGCAACGCCTTTGCCGCCTTTGAACCCCAGAAAAATCGGGTAGCAATGGCCCACCACAGCGGCCAGTGCAGCCACGGTTACGGTGTTGTCTGAAAAATCAGGCGGCGTCATAATCCAGGCAATGGCGACTGCCAAAAAACCTTTGGCAGCATCCAGCAGCAGCGTTGCGGCTGCCAGATCCTTCCGGCCCGTACGCAAGACATTGGTGGCCCCGATATTGCCGGAACCAATTTTGCGTAAATCTCCCGCACCAGCCAGATTGGTAAGGAGCAGCCCAAAGGGCACGCTGCCCAGCGTGTAGCCCATGAACGCCATGGCCGCGATAAGCTTTAAGGCATAGGGGGGCAGGGAGTCCATTATGCCTGCCCTGCCTCATAAACCCGGCGGCCGGCTTTCCATGTGCCAAGCACACGGCCTTCCAGCGGGCGACCATCAAAGGGTGTGTTTTGCGCCCGGCCCGGCAGTTTGCCAGCTTCCACCAGCCAGCTTTGTTCGGGATCGAACAAGCACAGATCAGCCGCAGCGCCAACGGCCAGCGTGCCGCATTCTGCACCCAGCAACTGTGCCGGGCGATGGGTTAGCAAAGAAAGAGCCTGAGGCAGTGTGAGCGTGCCATCATGCACCCGTGCCAGCGTAACACCCAGAAGCGTTACCAAACCTGTGCCGCCGGTTGCGGCCTGCGCAAAGGGCAGGCGCTTGTCATCTGCATCACGCGGGAGGTGGTCTGAACCAATGGCGTCTATCGTGCCATCTGCCAGCGCGGCGCAAATGGCCAGCCGGTCTTCCTCGCTCCGCAATGGGGGAGAGAACTTGGCGTAGGTGCGGAAATCACCAATCGTGTTTTCGTTCAGGTCAAAATACGGGGGCGCGGTATCACAGGTTACATTCAGCCCGCGTTCCTTGGCTTGGCGGATAAGGGCCACACCTTCACCGGTGGAAACATGGGCAAAATGCAGCCGCCCGCCCGTAAGTTCAGCCAGCCGCATATCCCGCGCAATCATAATGGCTTCTGCCGCTGCGGGAATACCGGGTAACCCCAGCCGTGTGGCCAAAGCCCCAGCGGTGGCACAGCCAGAGCCTGCCAGCGAAGGTTCTTCAGGGTGCTGTACAATCATGGCCCCAAAGCCACTGGCGTAGGAAAGGGCCAGCCGCATTAACCGCGCGGGGTCTAGCGCACGTGCGCCATCTGTAAAGGCCACGGCTCCCGCTTCGTGCAGCAGGCCAATTTCGGCCAGTTCCTTGCCTTCGCACCCTTTGGTGAGGGCACCGTAGGGCAAAATGGTGATGGCTCCGGTTTCTTCCCCACGGGTGCGCAGCATACGCACAAGGGCCGGGTTATCTATGGCTGGTTTGCAGGTGGGCAGCACGGCAAGGGTGGTAATACCCCCAGCGGAAGCGGCCCGCGCGGCGGAGGAAACGGTTTCACGGTATTCATACCCCGGTTCACCAATTTCTACGCGCATATCTACAAGGCCGGGGCACAGCACAGCGTTTTTGCCATCAATAACGGTGGCTTCTTCCGGTGCGCCTTCGGCTCCGGCTTTATCTGTGCCAACAATAACGCCATCACGCACCAGCAGGCGGCCGGGTTGATCCAACCCGGAAGCGGGGTCTATCAGGCGGACGTTTTCAAATAAAAGGGTATTCATGCGGCGGGCCTGCTGCGGGTAAGGCGGTCCAGAACGGCCATGCGCACGGCAACGCCCATTTCAACCTGTTCCTGAATCACGCTCTGGTCAGAATCAGCGACAAGACTGTCTATTTCCACGCCGCGGTTCATGGGGCCGGGGTGCATTACCAGCGCATTCTTGCGGGCCAACTGCAACCGGCGCTGATCCAGCCCGAAAAAGCGGAAATACTCACGCGCGCTGGGGATAAGGCCAGAGGACATGCGTTCACGCTGCAAGCGCAGCATCATCACCACATCCACATCTTGCAGGCCTTCTTCCATGTTGTGGAAGATATCCACCCCGCGTTGCTTCATGGCGCCGGGTACCAGTGTGGGTGGCCCAACAAGCCGCACCGTGCTGCCCATGCCTGTAAGCAAGAAGATGTTGGAGCGCGCCACGCGGGAATGGGCTACATCCCCACAAATGGCTACCTTTAGCCCGCCTAATGTGCCCAAGTGGCGGCGAATTGTGAGCGCATCCAGCAGGGCCTGTGTGGGGTGCTCGTGCATGCCGTCACCCGCATTTACCACGCTGGCTTCCACCTTTTGCGCCAGCAGGGCCGGTGCGCCGGATTGAGCATGGCGCACCACCAGCAGGTCTGTCCGCATGGCGTTAAGTGTGGCGGCGGTGTCCAGCAGGGTTTCACCCTTGTTCACAGAGGATTGGGCAACGGACATATTGATAACGTCCGCCCCCAAACGCTTACCCGCCAGCTCAAAAGATGTGCGGGTGCGCGTGCTGTCCTCAAAGAACAGGTTGATAAGGGTGCGCCCCCGCAGCACATCACGCGGCACCTTGCGGGAGCGGTTGAGCAGGGCATAGCTTTCGGCCAGATCCAGCAAAGGCTCAATCTGGTCGGGCGTCATGCCTTCCAGCCCGAGCAGATGCCGGGTGTGGCGGCCGGGAAAGCTAGCCATGCAGAACGGCTCCCAAACGGGCGAGGGTTTCATCCTTGCCCAGTGCTTGCAGGGTGGCATCAATGCCGGGGGATGTGTTGGAGCCTGTAACGGCGGCACGCACAGGCTGCGCTACTTTACCCAGCTTGAGTTCATGCTTTTCAGCAAAGTTGCGCAAGGTGGTATCAATGGCTTCTGGCGTAAAATCTGGCACGGCGGCTAAATCACGCGCCAGTTCACCCAGCATGGTGCGGGCTTCTGGCGTGAGCAGCTTTTGTGCTTTGTCATTGAATGCCAGCGGTACCTGACGGCCAAGGAAAGCCGCACTTTCTGCCAGTTCAACCAGCGTGCGTGCGCGTTCCTTCAACCCCGGCATCAGGGCAGCCACGCGGGCGCGGGTGGTTTCATCCACACTTACGCCGTCCATCTTTTTAAAGCGTTCCATCACATCGTTGGTCAGGCGTTCATCATCCGCCTGCCGCAGCCATACGGCGTTGATGTGCAGCAGCTTGGCATAATCCATGCGGGAAGGAGAGCGGCCCACGCCATCAATATCAAACAGCTTGATCTGCTCTTCTCTAGAGAGGATTTCTGCATCCCCATGTCCCCAGCCCAGACGCAACAGGTAGTTGCACAGGGCTTCGGGCAGGTAGCCCATTTCACGGAATTCCACCACAGACTGCGCGCCGTGGCGTTTAGAAAGCTTGGCGCCATCCGGGCCATGAATAAGCGGCAGATGCCCAAAGCGTGGCAGATCCCACCCCATGGCGCGGTAGATCATGGCTTGGCGGAAGGTGTTGGTTAAGTGGTCATCACCACGGATAACGTGGGTAATGGCCATATCGTGGTCATCCACCACAACGGCGTGCTGATAGGTGGGGGTGCCATCGGACCGCAGGATGATCATGTCATCCAGTTCGGCATTGGCAACGCGCACTTCACCCTGCACAAGGTCATGAATGGTGGCTTCCCCTTCACGCGGGGCTTTAATACGCACGGCAAAAGGTGCGCCAGCCGGAGCCTCGGAGGGGTTCCGATCTCGCCACATGCCGTTATAGCGTGGGGGCAGGCCTTTGGCCTTGGCATCCTCACGCATCTGGTGCAGCTCTTCCGGCGTGCAATAGCATTTATAAGCGAGGCCCTTTTCCAGCAGCTCAAGGGCAACTTCCCGGTGCCGCGCCTCACGCGAGGATTGGAAGACGGGTTCTTCATCCGGTTCAATCCCCATCCAGGCCAGACCGTCAAAAATAACGTCTACAGCCTGTTGGGTGGAACGCTCACGGTCGGTATCCTCAATACGCAGGAGGAACTCGCCGCCGTGATGACGGGCAAAGAGGAAATTGAACAGGGCTGCGCGGGCGTTGCCAATATGCAGCAGGCCTGTAGGACTCGGAGCGAAGCGTGTACGGATGGTGGTCATGGGGTGGTTCCATACCATGCGCGAGCGCAAGGAGCCATATGCCACGCTTGATGTTACACCTGCATTCTTTGCTTGTTCAGGAACAAAGGCGGCTGGTGTTGTGGGCACCGGTGGGCTTGACGCTGGGTGCGGTGCTGTATTTTGGCCTGTTGCACACAGAACCCAACCTGCCGGTGGGGTTTGTGCTGCCGTGTGGTGTGGCTGTGCTGGCCAGTATTGCAGCATGGCGCATGCGTTATTCGCTTTGGGGGCGTCTACTCTGGGGCGGGTGCATAACTGTGGCTATTGGGTTTGCCGCGGCGTGGGGTGGCACGCACAGGCATACGCCTATGCCCGATTTACCTCGACTTGCCACAGAAATATCGGGCACAGTGCAGGCCATTGCCCTGTTGCCGCCAGAAGATGGCACGGATGCCCCGTTCCAGCGCAGAGTAGATCTGGCCCAGACCGTTTTTTACAATGTGTTGGATGATGGCATGCCGCCGCTGCGGCGCGTGCTTTCTGTGTATCTCCAACCCAATGATCCGGCTGCGCTGCGGGTGGGAGATCACCTTCGGGTTAAGGCTCTTTTGCAGCCCCCTCCATTTCCAGTGCTGCCCGGCGCGCGGGATAGACAGTTTGAGGCATGGTTTGCCAATCAGGCGGGAAGTGGCCGGGCTTTGGGGTTTGTGCAGCTTGTTGTGCTGGCACAAGGCCATAAGCTGCAATTGTGGTTTGAAAACCTGCGCGAACGCATAAATGCCCGCATCCATACCATTCTACCCGGCCCAGAAGGTGGCGTGGCTGCCACCGTGCTGGTGGGGGCTTCCGAAACTGTAGAAAAACAGTTGCGGGAAGATTTTGCAGCCTCTGGCTTGGCGCATCTTCTGGCTGTTGCAGGGCTGCATCTGGGTATTGTGATGGGCCTTGTTATGGCCGCTAGCCGTCTGCTTTTGGCAACTACGGAATACACAGCCTTGCGCTGGCCCTGTAAGGCATTGGCCGCCTTTTGCGCATGGGATGTGGGGCTGGTTTATGTGCTGCTGACAGGGGCGCATCTGCCTGCTCAGCGCAGCCTGTTAATGGCCGCAGTTGCCGTGCTGGGCATTGCGGCGGGGCGGCGTGTTGTTTCCATGCGCGGCTTGGCGGTGGCGGCCTGTGTGCTGGTGCTATGGATGCCGCAGGTGGTGATGGGTGTTGCGTTTCAGATGTCTATGGCGGCAGTGATGGCGCTGGTAGCTGGGTATGAGGTGTTGCAGCCAAAGCTTACGCGCTGGCGGGCCAGCACAACAGGGCTTGGGCACTGGCTGGCGTGGCATAGCGTTGTTTTGGCATTAACCAGCGTGCTGGCAGGATGTGCCACCTTGCCCGTGGCTATGGCGCATTTTGGCGTTATTCAGCCATTTTTTGTGGTGGCCAATATGGTGGCTGTGCCGCTGATGGCTGTGTGGATTATGCCGCTTGGCTTAATTGCCCTCGCGTTTATGCCCCTCCACATGGATGCCCCGTTTTTATGGCTGATGGGTGTGGGTATCCGCCCCATTATATGGCTGGCGCATATGGTGGCGCATTGGCCTGCTGCGCGTGTGGTTGTGCCGCATATGCCGGGGTGGGGGCTTCTGGCCGTTATGTTGGGCCTGTGCTGGATATGTCTGTGGCGGCAGCGCTGGCGTTGGGCTGGGTGCGCTGTTTTGGTGCTGGGTATGGTAAGCCCGTGGCTTTTAGTGCAGCCAGATGTAATTATCAGCCCGGATGGTGGTTTGGTAGGGGTAAGAGAGTCTGACAAAATATATGTCATGGGGCAATCCCGTGCAGCGCGGCCTGTTATGCAGGCATGGGGCCAATATTTTGCTCAACCCGTAGGCATATTTCCGCCGGAGGGAGAAACGCCCGATGGTGCCCTTACATGCGGAGCAGAAAACACGCCAGATACCTGCGTGGCGTTGCTGCATGGGCAGGATGTTGTAGTGCGCAGGCAGGATACCTCGGATGGGCGTTTACTTCTGCCTATCGATATATGTACGGGTGCGGATGTGGTTATCAGCGTGGCACCCTTACGTGCTTCCTGCCTGAATGCGCCTATAAGGCTGGATCGGTTTTCAGCGTGGGAAAACGGGGCAGAAGCAATATTTTTGCATAAAAGCGGCAATGTGGTCAGAACAGACCGTGCATGGCGTGGGCAACGCCCTTGGGTGTTAAAGCCCGGCGGCCACGGTATGCCTGTTCTGCCACTAGCACCTTCAGAATAAGCAAAAGGGGCTTATTCTGGCGTATTTTCAAACGCTTCCATCACGCGGCTGGAATAAACAAGGGCGGCCCCTGCATTTAGCGCTACGGCCACGCCAAGGGCTTCGGCTATTTCTTCCTTGGTTGCACCAGCTTTTTTGGCGGCGGCGGAGTGCACGGCAATACAGCCATCGCACCGGGTGGTAACAGCTACGGCCAGTGCAATCAGTTCACGCGTTTTATCATCCAGATGCTTTTTTTCTGGTAGGGGTGTTTCCAGCGTTTGCAGCCCTTTAAGAGTATTGGGTGTTAGGGACGCCAGCGTTTTGACATTCTGTGCCATGTTTGCACGGTAAGCATTCCAGTCTGTCATGATCGCCTCTCTGAATTATGTGGTCTAAACCGATCACAACTGCATCAGATGTGGCGCTTTTTGTCACGACACGGTTAGGAGAGGCTTGTACGCTTGCGGAAAGTGCGGTGGAGCCGTTATCGGGCAGGATTATGACACAGACAGACATGAACGGGGCATCGGCCGCAATACGGCTGGGGCCATTGGCAGTTTACCAGCAGCGTATTGCGGCAGGGGAACTGAAGAGTGATCCAGACCAGCTGCGCGTTGTAACGCGGCTGAACACCTTGTGGCAGGAGCTTGCTTCCATGCCCGCCACGGCTGCGCCGCCTCCTGTGGAAGGGATAGAAGGCAGAGCCAAGGGGCTTTTGGCTGGGTTGGCCCGCAGGCTGCGCCCGCAGGCAGATACGTTTGCCACCCGCCCGGCGCGCCCGCGTGGGCTGTATATTGTGGGCCGTGTGGGGCGCGGCAAAACCATGGTGATGGATCTGTTTTACGCCTGCGCACCCGTGCAAAAAAAGGAACGCATCCACTTTTTGCGCTTCATGCAGGATGTGCACCGTGATCTGCATGATCTTAAAGCCGCCAACCCCAATATGGCAGATCCCATTCCGCCTTTGGCCAAAACCATCGCCAGCAAGGCGCAGCTTCTGTGCTTTGATGAGTTTCAGGTGAATGACATTGCCGACGCCATGATTTTGGGGCGGCTGTTTGAGGCCTTGTTTGCTAATGGGGTGGTTATTGTTGCCACCTCCAACACAGATCCTTCGCAGTTGTTCCAGAACCGCCCCGGCGCAGATGCGTTTAAGCCGTTTATTGCCATTATCCAGCGCGAACTGGATACGATTGAGCTGGATTCGCAGCGTGATTATCGCCGTGGGCGCGAGCAAGACCGTGAAACATGGCTTGTGCCTGCGGATTCTCAGGCCAAAAGCAGGCTGGACAGAATTTTTGCCCGCTATGCAGCAGATGAAAAGCCCGGCCCGGTAGACCTAAAATTTAGTGGGCGCGTGTTTGAGGTGGATATGGCGGCAGGCCCGGTGTGCCGGTTTGATTTCAACTCTTTGTGTGGCAAACCGCGTGGGCCGAATGATTATCTGGCGCTGGCCAAGCGTTTTCCGGTGGTGATTGTCGATAACATTCCGTGCATGGGGCAGGATGATGCCAACCTTGCCCGGCGCTTCATCACGCTCATAGATGCCTTGTATGACAACGGAAATCTGCTGTTTGCCTCGGCTGATGCCCAGCCCGACCAGTTGTTTACAGATGGGGATGGTGCAGATGCGTTTGCCCGTACGGCATCACGTCTCGCTGAGATGGGAAGTGAAAGCTGGCTGGAGCATGGGGCGCAGGCTGCGCAACAGGCTCATAGCCTCTCTAGAGCGTGACATCCCACGCCCTTGTTCCCGCCACATACGCGGTCTAGCTCTTTGATGCAGAACAAGCCGGAAGCGGGATGGCTTTCCGGCAAAAAGGACACAGGGGACGCTCCGCGCTATGGGGCGGAGTGAAGAAAAAATGGTCCGGTTTACGGTGGAGAACAACGCAATATCTGGCCAACGGTGCGCATGTGCCCCGCGGCAAGGAGGAATGTGAGATGGCGGTTTCGGACGTACTGGCAACCGCTCTTAACGGTGCCAATATCGCTTACCTTGCGGATCTGTATGCCCAGTGGGCGAAGGATCCTAAAAGTGTAGATCCGTCCTTCGATATTCTGTTCAGTTCGCTGGGCGATGATGAAGCCGCAGTGCTGAAGGATGCCGTTGGAGCCTCTTGGGCGCCACGCCCTTCCATTATCACGGGGGATGAACCCGCACCCGCTCCAAAAGGAAAAGGTGGCCCGGCTGGTGGGTTGGCCGCGCAGGATAGCCTGGCCATTGCCCGGCTGATCCGTGCGTATCGTGAATACGGACATAAGGAAGCCTCGCTTGATCCGCTGGGCCTGAAGGTGCCGCATAAAACCGAGGAGCTGGATCCCGCATCATACGGTTTTGGTGAAAAAGACCTAAACCGCGAAGTGTTTATTGGATCACTGCTTGATCCGTTGCTCAAGGGCAAGAACACGGCCAAGGTTTCCGAGGTTATTGCGGCGCTGCGTTCTGTGTATTGCGAAAGCATTGGCGCGGAATACATGTATGCCCGTAACCACGAACAGCGCGAATGGCTGCGTAAGCGGTTGGAAGGCGATAACTGGCGCGCCCGCGTAACGGTGGAAGAGCAGAAGGTTATCCTAGCCAACCTGACCGAAGCTGAAGGGTTTGAAGCCTTCTGCCAGAAGCGCTACGTGGGTGCGAAGCGTTTTGGTTTGGAAGGGGGGGAAATCTCCATTCCTTCTCTGCACGCTATTATTGATTCCTGCGCCAGCCAGGGGGTAACATCCGTTGCCATCGGCATGGCGCATCGTGGCCGCCTGAACACGCTGGTGAACGTAGTGCGCAAGCCTTACGTGGCCATCTTTAACGAATTTGCTGGTGGTTCCTTCAAACCAGATAATGTTGAAGGTTCGGGTGACGTTAAATACCACCTTGGCTCCTCCACAGATGTGGATGTAGCAGGCAAGGCGGTGCATATCTCCCTCCAGCCCAACCCTTCCCATCTGGAAGCGGTTGATCCGGTTGTGTGCGGTAAGGTGCGCGCCATTCAGGATGATGCGGGTGATACGGAAAAACGCCTGTCCAGCCTTGGCGTTATCATCCACGGTGATGCGGCATTTGCCGGGCAGGGCATTGTTTACGAAACCTTTGCTATGTCCCAACTGCCGGGGTACCGCACGGGTGGTACCATCCATATGGTGGTGAACAACCAGATTGGCTTTACCACCAATCCGGAATGTGGGCATTCGGGCGTTTATGGTACCGATGTTGCAAAATCCATTGAAGCCCCCGTGCTTCATGTTAATGGTGATGATGCCGAGGCGGTCATTTACGTCTCCCGCCTTGCTGCGGATTATCGTCAGGCTTTTGCAAGCGACATTGTGCTGGATATCATCTGCTATCGCCGCCACGGGCATAACGAAACGGATGAGCCCGTCTTTACGCAGCCGGTGATGTACAAAGCCATTGCCGCGCATGATACGCCACACACGCTTTATGCAAAACACCTTGTAAAAGCAGGCGTTGTAACGGATGACGAAGTGAAGGCCCAGTGGGATGCCTTCCACGCCAAGCTGGATGAAGATTACAAGGCTGCTCAGTCTTATAAGGTCAACAAGGCAGACTGGCTGGAAGGTGGCTGGAAAGGCCTTGTGGCTGCCGGGCATGATCCGGAACGCGCCTTCCCTGAAACAGGTGTTGCACTGGATGCGCTACGCAAGATTGGCGAAGCCATTACAAAAGTGCCAGAAGGCTTCAACCTGAATTCCAAAATTGCCCGCCAGCTTAAGGCCAAGGCAAATATGTTCAGCACAGGTGAAGGGTTTGACTGGGCAACTGGTGAGGCTCTGGGCTTTGGCTCTCTGCTGCTGGATGGCCACCGTGTGCGTCTTTCCGGTGAGGATTGCCAGCGTGGCACGTTCAGTCAGCGTCATGCCGTGTGGACGGATCAGGTCAACCAGACACCATTTACGCCGCTCAACCACATTCAGGACAAGCAGGCGCAAATCGAAATCTGGAACTCGCTTCTTTCAGAATACGGCGTGCTTGGGTTTGAATACGGATATTCCGTGCGCAACCCGCAAACGCTGGTGCTGTGGGAAGCCCAGTTTGGTGATTTTGCCAACTGTGCTCAGGTAATTATCGATCAGTTTATTGCTTCGGGGGAAACCAAGTGGCTGCGTATGTCCGGTTTGGTCATGCTGCTGCCGCATGGTTACGAAGGGCAGGGGCCGGAACATTCTTCTGCCCGTCTGGAACGGTATCTTCAGCTTTGCGCTGAAAATAACATGTTTGTTTGCAACATCACCACGCCAGCAAACTACTTCCATGCTCTACGCCGCCAGCTTAAATTGGATTACCGCAAGCCGATGATCCTGATGGAACCGAAATCTCTGCTGCGGCACAAACTTGCTGTTTCCGCACTGGCAGATTTTGGGCCGGGCACACGCTTTAAACCCGTTATTGGCGAAATTGATGATCTGGGTGCCGATAACAAGGTGCGCCGCGTGGTGATCTGCTCTGGCAAGGTCTATTACGATCTGCTGGCCGAACGCCGGGAAAAAGGCATTAAGGATGTTGCCATCCTGCGTCTGGAACAACTCTACCCCTTCCCGGAAGCAGCCCTAGCCGCCGAACTTAAGCGCTATCCTGAAGCAGACATTGTCTGGTGTCAGGAAGAAACGGAAAACGGTGGTGCATGGCATTTTGCAGACAGGCGGATTGAAGCAGCCCTTGTTGCCGCAGGCCATAAGGCAGGCCGCCCGCAATATGTGGGCCGTGCAGCAGCAGCCAGCCCGGCCACCGGCCTTGCCCGTATTCATGCGGCAGAGCAGGCAGACTTGGTTGAACGCGCATTGGGGCTGAAAAAGTCTGGCTGAACCGGATTAGGCTGAATTGAAGAAAACGGCCCGCAAATACGGGCGCACCCCCGGTGCCATTGCCAAAAATTAAAATGGCGCCGGGGATTTGAAGAAAAGATGGGGAACAGGATGTCTGTCGAGATCAAGGTGCCGACACTGGGTGAAAGCGTAACCACAGCAACCGTGGCCAAGTGGCTGAAGCAGCCGGGCGAAGCGGTGCAGGCAGATGAACCGATTGTTGAGCTGGAAACAGATAAGGTGAGCGTAGAAGTTTCTGCGCCGCAGGCTGGTATTCTGGGCCCGCAGGCTGCCAAGGAAGATCAGGAAGTAGAAGTGGGCGCACTGCTAACCACTCTGGAACCCGGTAAGGCCGGTGCGGCACCAGCAGCCAAAGCCGCTGCCCCGGAAAAGAAAGCAGAACCCGTAGCTGCGGCTGCTCCGGCAAAAGCCGCAGCGCCAGCTCCTAAGGCCGCCGCATCTGCGCCAGCAGTAGATGCCGGTGCCGCTCTGCCAGCAGCCCGCAAGATGATGGCTGAAAACGGCCTGAGCGCACAGCAGCTTGCAGGCACCGGCCTTGGTGGCCGTATTACCAAGGGTGATGTGTTGGGCTTTTTGGCTAACCCACAGGCTGCAACACCAGCCGCTGCCCCCAAGCCGCCGCGTAATGATGACCCGCGTGAAGAACGCGTGAAAATGACACGCCTGCGCCGCACCATTGCCCGCCGCCTGAAGGAAGCACAAAACACGGCGGCCATGCTGACAACGTTTAATGAAATCGACATGTCCGGCGCTATGGCGCTGCGTGCCGAATATCAGGACTCGTTTGTTAAAAAGCACGGTGTCAAGTTGGGCTATATGTCCATCTTCTCCCGCGCTGTTGTGGCAGCCCTGAAAGAATTCCCGGCCATTAACGCAGAAATCGACGGTGATGACGTTATCTACCGTGATTTCGTAAACCTCGGCATCGCCGTGGGTGGGCCAAATGGGCTGGTGGTGCCGGTTATCCGTGATGCCGACAAAATGGGCTATGCCGAAATTGAAAAAACCATTGCAGGTTTTGGCAAGGCAGCGCGTGAAGGCACGCTTAAGCTGGATCAGCTTTCTGGCGGCACCTTCTCCATCACCAATGGCGGTATTTATGGTTCTCTGCTGTCCACCCCCATCCTGAACGCACCGCAGTCTGGTATTCTGGGCATGCACTCCATTCAGGAACGCCCGGTGGCAGTGAACGGGCAGGTGGTGATCCGCCCGATGATGTATATTGCCCTTTCTTATGATCACCGCATTGTAGATGGCAAGGAAGCCGTTAGCTTCCTTGTGCGGGTGAAGCAGAACGTAGAAGACCCGCGCCGCCTTCTGATTGAAGTTTGATAGCGTGGTTGCCGAAGGGGTGAATGTGCACCTCTTCGGCCAATTTTTCTGCATATCCCTACGTGAGCGAGACGAGACCCATGCCGATTGAAATTAAAGTTCCCACACTTGGAGAAAGCGTTACGACCGCCACGGTGGGGAAGTGGCTGAAGCAGCCGGGTGAAGCTGTAAAAGTAGATGAGCCCGTTGTTGAGCTGGAAACAGATAAAGTAAGCGTAGAAGTGCCTGCTCCTGCATCCGGTCGGCTTGAAAATCATGCCGTTAAAGAAGGTGATGAAGTAGAAGTGGGCGCTGTGCTGGCTACGCTGGAAGCCGGTGCTGCTGGTTCTGCGCCCGCCGCAAAAGCTGCCGCTCCTGCGGCCAAGGCAGAAGAAGCTAAGCCCGTTGCCGCAACGGCCCCGGCAGCACAGGCTCCGGCAGAAACAGATTACGATGTAGTGGTTATTGGTGCTGGCCCCGGTGGGTATGTGTGCGCCATTCGCGCTGCACAGCTTGGCTTTAAGGTTGCATGTGTTGAACAGCGCGCAACGCTTGGCGGCACCTGCCTGAACGTGGGCTGTATTCCTTCCAAGGCGCTGCTTCAGTCTTCCGAAAACTACCATGCCGCCGGGCATGATTTTGCCGCTCATGGTGTGGTGATTGATAGCGTAAAGCTGGATCTGGCCCGCATGCAGGCCCGTAAGGCAGATATTGTTGGCGCCAACGTGAAGGGCGTTGAATATCTGTTCAAGAAGAACGGCATCACCTGGCTGAAAGGCCACGGCAAGGTGGAAGGCACAGGCCGCCTTAGCGTGGATGGCAAGCCCGTTACCGCCAAGCACATTGTTATTGCCAGCGGCAGCAACAGTGCAAATCTACCGGGCATTGAGATAGATGAAAAAGTTATTGTCACCTCCACGGGCGCACTGGAGCTTTCCGAAGTGCCCAAGCGCCTTGTCGTGATTGGTGGCGGCGTGATCGGTCTGGAACTTGGCAGCGTATGGGGCCGTTTGGGTGCCGATGTAACTGTTGTTGAATTCCTTGATCGTTTGGTGCCAGGCACGGATAATGAGGTGGCCTCCCAGTTCCAGAAGCTGCTGCTGAAGCAGGGCTTCAAAATGAAGCTGGGCCATAAGGTGACCAAAGCCGAAAAAACCAAAAAAGGCGTGGTGCTGACGGTTGAACCTTCAGCCGGTGGTGCCGCCGAAACGCTTGAGGCCGATGTAGTTCTGGTTGCTGTGGGCCGCACCGCTGCCAGCAAAAACATGGGGCTAGAAGAAGCCGGTATTGCGCTGGATAAGCGTGGCCGTGTTGAGGTGGATGCACATTACGCTACCAGCGTGCCGGGTATTTATGCCATTGGTGACGTTATTGCAGGCCCCATGTTGGCCCATAAGGCAGAAGAAGAAGGCGTAGCTTTGGCAGAACTGCTGGCTGGTCAGGCTGGGCATGTCAATTACGATGCCATTCCGGGTGTGATTTACACATGGCCGGAAGTTGCCTCCGTTGGCTTTACGGAAGAGCAGCTTAAAGAAAAGGGCGTGGCTTACAAAACCGGCAAGTTCCCCTTCATGGCCAATGGCCGTGCCCGCGCTTTGGGCATGACGGATGGCTTTGTAAAGGTGCTGGCAGATAAGCATACAGACCGCGTTCTGGGTGTGCATATTATTGGCCCATGTGCTGGTGAACTGATTGCCGAAGCCACAATGGCCATTGAATTTGGGGCCTCTGCCGAAGATATCGGCCGCGTGTGCCACGCACATCCAACTCTGAGTGAAGCCGTGAAGGAAGCCGCGTTGGGCGCTGACAACCGCGCGATCAACATCTGAAAGTTTCCTTCTAGCTGAAAGTGGTGTCATACTCTCTTCCATTCAGAAGATGGGAGAGAGGTGGCATGTTTGTGCCAAGGCATCCAACTGTATGGGCAATGGCTGGTAGCCTGCTTTTGGTACCGGGCGGGTTTGCTGCGGCCCAAACGCCTGCGCCAGATGCCGCCTCTCAAACCGAAGAATCCCGGCCAGAAAAACCACCCATACAGGGTGATGGCGCACAAACACCTGTAACCACGCAGGCAGCCCCGGATGGGCATGTGCCTTATACCCCACCACCGGAAGAAGCCGCGCAGCTTCCCCCAATGCCTGTGGTGGATGATGATGAAGCCCGTAAGGAAGCAGATAGCCTTACGCGGGATTTCCGGCATGAAGTGCCCGTAGCCCTTAAAGTTTCAACCGCACGTAAAACCGCATGGATTGCACTGGCACGCCAGCAGTTGGAACAGGCCGGGTACGCTATTGATCGGCCACAGGTTTTGGTGGTGGTGGATCGCAACCCCTCTGTGCAGCGTCTGTGTCTGATTCTGGCTTTGCCGAATGATCCAGACTGGCAGGTTATTGGCAGCACCAAGGTTTCTACCGGCACAACGGGGCGTAAGTATTATTACATCACGCCAACAGGGGTGTTTACCAACACGGCAGATCGGCTGGGTTACCGCGCGCTGGGCACCAAAAATGAAAATGGTATTCGCGGCAACGGTATCAAAGGCATGCGGGTATGGGATTTTGGCTGGCAGTGGGCTGAAAAAGGCTGGCTGCCCAGCCGAGAAAAAGGCCAGATCCGGTTGGAAATGCACGCAACAGATCCCGTTTATCTGGAGCAACGGCTAGGCCATACGGCATCTGAGGGCTGTATTCGTATTCCGGCATCGTTAAACGTGTTTATTGATAAGCACGGCCTGATAGATGCGGAATATGAGCAATGGGCTGCCGTGGATATTCGCTTTAGAGCCCTATTGCGGCCAGACAGAAAGCCCACCGCCATTTCGGGTTTAGCCGTGGTGGTGGTGGATTCGGCAGATTATCACCCGGATTCTGATAAAACCGCAGCACTTAAAGAAAATACAGGCCCATCCAAATTAGCTGCGCGTGGGTAAATGTAGGCCGGGGCCGGGTGTTACGGTTTGGGGCTAAAACCAAATGTGCCTGTGTCTGCTTGATGCCTTAATAAAAAAGGCGTGCCGCCCGTAAGCAGCACGCCTTTTATTTTAACCGGTAAAACTGGTTTTTCTTACCAGATATTACAGGCCAGCAGGTACTTTACCGCCGTTTTCTGCCAGTTTCTGGCGTACTTCTTTAATCAGCCAAACGTTCATGGTGGCGCTATCGTTTGTGTCACCCGTATAGCCCAGTTCGCCAGCCAGCTTTTTGCGAGCATCCAAGGAGCTGTCGAGGCCCAGAAGCTTCAGCAGATCCACAATGGATTCCTGCCAGTTCAGGTTCTGGCCATTTTTTGCAGCCATATCGGCCAGCACGGCATCAACATTTACCGGCGTGCCAGCAGGCGGAATGGTGCCCGGAGCTGCAGCGGCAGCAGCAGAAGCAGAAGGCTGTGCGCCAGCATTGGCGGGGGATGTGGTGTCTGGCGTGGCAGCCTTGGCATGATGGAAAATGGCGGAGAGAATGGAGCCAAAAATGCTCATGTTCAGAAATCCTTTCGCAAGAGCCAGCATGACTTTGTACAATACAATGAAGCAGAATGCTTAAAGGCAAGCCATGCAACTGCCCCTAAGCATACAGCAGCATTGCTTGTTGCATAGAGCGCTTAATGCTTTCTGAATATTAAGTTTTTTTACAAGAGATGGCCAGAAAAAGGCAGCCTGTCTCGTAAAGGCAAAGCAGGCAGAACATAAAAAAGAGGTATGGGCCAACTGGCGGCCCATACCCCTTTTGTGCTTCTGATTTGAAAAAATCAGTAGCGGTAGTCTTGGTGCTTGAACGGGCCGTTTACATGCACGCCAATATATTCGGCCTGCTCTTTGTTCAGCTTGCTCAGATGTGCGCCAACCTTGGCCAGATGCAGGGCCGCAACCTTTTCATCCAGCTTTTTAGGCAGGGTGTACACTTTGGCTTCGTATTTACCTTCCGGCGCTGTCCACAGTTCAATCTGGGCCAGTGTCTGGTTGGTGAAAGAAGCAGACATCACAAAGGAAGGGTGGCCTGTGGCATTGCCAAGGTTCACCAAACGGCCTTCGGACAGAACAATCAGGCGCTTGCCATCGGGGAACACAACTTCGTCCACCTGCGGCTTAATGTTGTCCCACGTAAAGTTACGCAGCGCGTTAATCTGAATTTCAGAATCAAAGTGGCCGATGTTGCACACAATGGCGCGGTTTTTCATGGCGCGCATGTGGTCAAGCGTAATAACGTCCACATTGCCGGTGGCGGTTACAAAGATATCACCACGGGGGGCACCTTCTTCCATCGTTACCACTTCGTAGCCTTCCATGGCGGCCTGAAGGGCGCAGATGGGGTCTACTTCCGTAACCAGAACGCGGCAGCCTGCATTGCGCAGGGAGGCAGCAGAACCTTTACCCACATCACCATAACCGGCAACAACGGCAACCTTGCCAGCCATCATGACATCTGTGCCACGGCGGATTGCGTCCACCAGGCTTTCACGGCAGCCATACAGGTTATCGAATTTGGATTTGGTAACGCTGTCGTTCACGTTAATGGCCGGAACCTTCAGCGTGCCTTTTTTCTGCATCTCCCACAGGCGGTGCACACCTGTTGTGGTTTCTTCAGAAAGGCCTTTCACGTTGGCCAGCAGTTCGGGGTATTTGTCGTGCATCAGCACGGTCAGATCACCACCGTCATCCAGAATCATGTTCGGGGTCCAGCCATCGGGGCCCTTCACTGTCTGTTCAATGCACCACCAGAATTCTTCTTCCGACAGGCCTTTCCATGCAAATACGGGAACGCCCGCAGCAGCAATAGCAGCCGCAGCATGATCCTGCGTAGAGAAGATGTTGCAAGATGACCAACGCACCGTGGCGCCAAGGGCCACCAGTGTTTCAATCAGCACGGCGGTCTGGATGGTCATGTGCAGGCAGCCAGCAATGCGTGCGCCTTTCAGCGGCTTGCTTTGGCCGTATTCCTCGCGCAGGGCCATCAGGCCGGGCATTTCGCCTTCGGCAATGGAAATTTCCTTGCGGCCCCACTCAGCGAGAGAGAGATCCTTAACCTTGTAATCGCTCATGTTATCCTGTCTTCCTGTGCAGATCGGGCTTTTCTATACAGCGTGGGGCAGGTGGATGCCAGCCGAAACAGGCATGGCAGATGCAGCACCTGTATGCTTGCCGCTTGCATATGGGCTTTTTTTCTGGTGTCCAGATGCAACATGTCATGAATGATCTTTGAGGCTGCGCTGGGTTTTTTGAATGTCTGTGTTTCGTTCCGTTCTGTTTAACGTTCTGGCTTTTCTGCTTACGCTGCTTATGGGGGTGGGGGCTTTTCCCATTCGCTGGTTTGCGCATAGGCTGGCGCTGCCTTATGCAAAATTGTGGTCTCGGCTGGTTTTGGCGCTGTTTCGCAGTATTTGCGGCGTAAAGGTGGAAATCACGGGGCTGGAGCATCTGCCCACCCATGGCCCGGCACTTATTGCATCCCAACATCAATCCGCTTTTGATACGTTGGTATGGATGCTGCTGCTGCCCCGCCCTTGTTATGTGATGAAGGGGGAGCTGCGGCGTATTCCGCTGCTTGGCCCCATGCTGGTTTTAACGGGCATGATGCCTATTGAGCGTGCGGCAGGGGCTAAGGCCATGCGCATGCTGTTGCAGGAAACAGATAAAGCCCTGAAGGCAGACCGGCAGATTATTATTTTTCCTGAGGGCACACGCACGGCGCCGGGTGAGCACGTAGCACTTAAACCGGGCATTGCCGCCATGGCTAACCACGCCAAGCTGCCTGTTATTCCGGTTGCCACCAACTCTGGCCTGTTCTGGGGGCGCAATGCGTTTTTCAAACGCTCTGGCGTTTTGCATATTGCTATTGGCCCAGCCGTAGGCCCCGCCAAGCGCGCAGCCTTGCTGGCGGATATTGAAGCAGGTTGGCGCGAACAGGAAAAAACATTTCAGCCCTTAGCCTGATGGCGGGGGATAAAATCCCCAAAGCATGTGGATAACTTTGTGGAATTTACCTTGCGCATGTGTGCGGTTGCATCAGTAATCGGGGTGGTTTTTCTGTAAATATCTGTAAAATGCAAAATGAATACTTTGTAAATTTTTTGTGAATGACAGGTCTGTCTTATTTTTGTCTTTCATATTCAGGGATTTTTTTTGAAAAGATTTTTCCGCGTAAAAAGCAGCATCAGGTTTTCCCCTACAAACTGTTTTGAATATGACAGAATAACGGCGAAGCGCCTTTGCCTGTGGATAAAAGCCGAGACTCTGTAGAAAACCGCCATGAATGTTCAGAAAAAGGGTGTGAATGAAAAAAGCGCTTCTTAGTTTTGCTGTAGGGACTGGTGGCTGCTTTCTGGTTTTAAGTGGCTATTGGTGGGCAAGCGCGCAGTATCTGCAAAAGCAGGCAGACACCATGCCCTTAAGGTGCCAGACGCATTACACATCCCGCGTGGTAAATGGGTGGCCGTGGTATGCGCAATTGGATACGCAAAATATGCGTATGGTCTGCACGCCATTATTGGCGGCGCGGTCCTCTGCTTTTCAGATCATTTACGCTGCTACCCGCGTTACAGCGAATACAGCTTTCTGGCGTCCCTTTTTCGTACACGTGCGGCTGGTTAGTCCGATGGTAATGGAAACGCTCCATAATGCGCAGGAAGGGGAGGAAACTCCCGTTGTGTTGCGGATGGAGGGAGACCCTATAGAACTGGATCTTCCGTTAAGCAGAAGGATGGCGGGCCATACCGTTTTTCAAACACCTTTCTTGCATGTGCTGTTCCCTGTCGGTGCCAGCCATATGGGTGATATGGTGCTGCAAAATGTGCGGGGCAAAGCCTTTTGGAATATGCAGGCCACGCAGGAACAAAGCACCGCCTCCATTTTTGTTAAGGCCCAGCGTTGGGGCATAACGGGTTGGCAAACGGTGCTGGAGGATGTGCAGGCTGCTGTTGCCATACCGGGGCCAACAACAAATGTGCGCGAAAGTATTTTTCCATCCAATGGTGCCGCCGCATGGCCAGATGTATTGGTGCAACGCTTTACAGCCCGCTGGCGTGATCTGAACCTGAAAATGACAGGGCAGGTGCGCGGCGGAGAGCTTTTACACCCCACGGGAGATTTTTGGCTGAGCGTTGCAAATTGGCAGCCCTTTTTAGAGAACTTGCGGCGTGAAGGCACACTTTCTGCGCAGGAAGCCACAGGCATGGCCAC
This sequence comes from Acetobacter sp. DmW_125128, assembly GCF_008704325.1. Lineage (NCBI taxonomy): Bacteria > Pseudomonadati > Pseudomonadota > Alphaproteobacteria > Acetobacterales > Acetobacteraceae > Acetobacter > Acetobacter sp. DmW_125128. The sequence continues at coordinate 76,425 of NZ_VHOP01000019.1, forward strand.
TATGCTGGCGCGTGTTACGCGGGAACAACCCGATAACTTGCAAATGCCGTTAATGTTGCGTAACGGCACCATGCAGTTGGGAACGCTGCCGGTTTCTGCCCTGCAACCTGTTTTTCAGGCAGCACGCCATGCAGCGCAAGAAACCGGAGCGCAAGTAGGGCGTGCGCGCGCAAACTGAAGGGTTTAAAACGTATCTTTTTCGCGGCGGAGTTGAGCAAAGGTTTGCACGTTTTTTGCGCGTAAAAAAGGGTTGGTGGCGCGTTCCATCCCCAATGTGGAGGGTACGGTGGGTTTGTTTTCGGCCCGCAGGCGGCGCACCTCCGCTACACGTTCCTTTAACGCGGCATTCTGTGGTTCTGCATGTAAGGCAAAGGCGCTGTTGCCCTGCGTATATTCGTGCCCGCAATAAACACGCGTTGTATCGGGCAGGGCATCCAGCTTGTGCAGGCTCTCAAACATCTGTGCAGCGGTGCCTTCAAATAGTCGGCCACACCCAAGGCTGAACAGCGTATCCCCACAAAACAGGGAAGGTGGGTTGGGGAAGTAAAAGCAAATATGGCCCAGCGTATGGCCCGGCACAGCAATAACAGTGCTGGTACAGGCCCCTACGGCAAGGCTGTCTTGATCGTGCAAAGCAATATCCAGCGGCGGCATGCGCTGTTGCTCGGCCGCGGGGCCAGCTACGCGGGCATGATAGCGCTGGCGAAGTGCTTCCGCGCCGCCGGTGTGATCATGATGGTGATGCGTGAGCAAGATCAGATCCAGTCGCCCACCTTCTTTTTCAATAAAGTTCACAATGGGCGCGGCTTCTCCGGGGTCTATCACTGCGGTTGTGCCTGTTTCCGTATCACGCAAAAACCACGCGTAATTGTCGGACAGAACAGGAATGGCCTGAACATCAAGAGGCATGGGGAAAGCTCCTGCTGTGGAAATTTGAAAATAGGGAAGGCAAATCATGACGGGGTCACAAACCGTATGATAGACATGCAGAATGCTCGATGTCATGCCGCCGGAAAGCAGTTTTTACACAACAGCAAGAGGCCAGTGCTTTCTGGCTCTGGTTGGTGAACGTCTGCGCTGGTTCTGGCCAGATCTGGGGCAGCAGCACGCTGTGCTGGGGCTAGGGCATACGGCTGCGTATCTGGAAAAGTTGGAGAATGGCAGAGCCACACCAGCCTGTTTGGTTGCTGCCAATGCGCCGCTATGGGGCGCGACATCCACGCCCGGTCTAAGCTGTGTGGTGGATCTGCACAGCCTGCCGTTTCAGCCCAAGCAGTTTGACCGGGTATTAATGGTGCATGCGCTGGATGATCGCCAACACTCCGTATCTGTTCTGCGAGCCGCCGGGCAGGTGATGAAGCCCGATGGCAGGTTGCTGTTAATTGTGCCCAGCCGTTTTGGTGGCCGGGCGCGGTTGCGGGGCACGCCATTCCGGCACGATGCGGCTTTTTCCCGCCGATGTCTCAAGCAAACGCTTGCATCTGCCATGCTTAAACCAGAACAATGGGATGAAGCTCTTTTTCTACCCACGGGCGCTATGCGTTGGATGCGCCATAACGGACGAAAAATGGATATTGCAGGCAAGATGCTCTGCCCCGGCGCGGGTAGCCTGATATTGGTGGAAGCGGTGCGGGATGAGTATTCTGCCCTTTCCCTGCCAGTAAAGGCGCGGCAGCGTTGGCTTGCCCGTTCCCTGATGCCGGTAAGGGGCACAGCAAAGGCCATACAGGACAGAAAATACGTTTCACGCATTTCGCGGCGTTGAATAGATTGTCATTAACCGGCTGTCATGGTGTTATCCGCCGGATTTCATAGCAGGTTGGGGCCGGGTTCCATTTTCACCTCCTTTGTTCTTTGCAGTTTGCTGGCGATATTTGCTGCGCTGGGCGTTTTTGCAGTGCTGCCAGACAGGCTTCTGCGTGGTGCTGCGGTGTGGCGGGCAGAAATTATGGGTGGCCTGTGGGCGCTCTGTGGCGTGTTGGCCATTGTGGGATCTGCGTGCAAGCTGGAGGGCGAACTTAGCTGGTTTCCGGTTTTTGGGCTGGATGGCCCAGCCTTGCCCATGCTTGTTTTGCTGGCGTTTGCCGGGGGCGTAGCCGGTAGTGGCGCTGCGGCGTTGGCCTGTGTGTTTGTGGGCATGGGCTTTCTGGCCCTTTCTCCGCTGGTATTTGGGTTGCTTACGGGCACGGCACTGGTGCTTTTAGCCGCAGGTGGGTGGCGCAGTGTGTGTCTGCCATTTGCTGTGTTGCCTGCTTGTATTCCTGCAGATAGCCCTTTTTGTGTGCCGCTTTTGTGCCTGACTGTGCTGCTGATGGGCTGGGCGGTTTCTGTGCAAAAAGGGCCTACGGCTGTGCTGCCCGGTATGGTGGGGCTGTTTTTGTTGGGCCGCCTTTTGGCCGAAGTGGGTGAGCTTTCTGTGCTGCCGCAGGTGATGCTGGTGGCCAGCGGATGTTTGGTGGCGGCAACAGGCACTTTGCAAGCCATGCGCGATAAAGGTCTGGCGCGTATTGCATCTGGGCTATGTGCGGCATGGTATGGCATATTGGTGGTGGCTGTTGCGCTGGCTTTGGTTTCCAGTTTTGGCGGTATGGAAACATTCCGTATGGCCATTATTCTGGGTATGGGCGCCCCCATGCTGGCCCTTATTGGCCTGTTATGGCTGGCGCAATGGCAGCAGGCAGAACCAAAGCGCCGTATTGCCTCCCTTTCTGGCCATGTGCTGGTTGCTGGCTTGTTAATGCTGTTTTCCATTATGCCGCCTTTTGGCGGGTTTGCCGTTTTATGGAGCCTGCTTGTTGGCGCGTATGATGCCATTGCCGTGGCGCAACCCGTTGGCGCGCTTACCATAATGCTGCTGCTTGCACTGCTGGGCAGCATTATGGTGCTTATGGGGGCCGGGTTGCTGCGCGCAGGTGCGGCCCTGCTGTTTCCTTCCACTGTTTTTCAGCCAAATCAGGCCCCCGTGGCGGCCGAGTTTGTGTGGCCGAGCTGGATATGTGCTGGGGCTGCCATGTTGCTTGTGCTTTTACCGGGGCTATGGCTTTCGCTGGCGGATCATTTGGTGGTGGGGCCTGTTGTGCCGCCGCTGAAGTGGAGCCGCATTGCTACAATCTGGCTGGAAGGCGGCGGGGCCAGTTTTACCCCTGTTTTTACATTTTTGGCGTTGGGTGCGGCCTTGGCGGCGGCTGCCATGCTGGTAAGGCTGCTGGGTTTTCTGCCCTTTGGGCGTGTTATCAAGCCGGTGCCAGTATGGCGCCAAGGCGCACCCATCATACAGCCCGCAGAAGGGCGCACAGTTTCTTACGAGGGCGCGGCGCCTTTATGGCCTGCCTGCATGGCGCTTTTTGGGTTGGTGGCTGAAACCCGAAAGGACAAACGGCTGGCCCGCCGTAGCCGTGTTGCCCTGCGTTACGGCAGGCGTTGGTTGTTCCGGGGTGCCGAATGGTGTGAAACACAGGGCTTGGTGTTGATTCTGCTGCTTTTGGGTGGCGGCCTGCTGGTGGGGCTGTTTGTAGGAAAATGAAGCAGGATTTCACATGGAGCTGGGCATTTGGCTGTGTTGCTGCTCTGGCCATTCAGGCAGCCCTTATGGTGCTTGTAGCACCGTGGTTTGCAGGGTGGGTGCATCGTCTTGCTGGCCGATTGGTGGGTGAACCGCGCTTTCCTGCAGGGGGGAGGTGGCAGGAAATCTGGCATCAGTTCCGCCGTCCGTCCTTATATGGGCGGCAAGATGGGCTGAACGGCGTTTTTTGTGTCTTGGCGTTGGTGCTGGCAGTGTTGGCCTGTGGGTTGGTGCCGGTATTTACACTTACAATGCCGGGCTTTCCCGCACCGGGCATGCTGCTTGTATGCACCATTCTGGTGGCCGTAGGTGTTTTGCTGGACTTGCCGCAGGCTGTGCGGGAGGCCTCTGCCGCACAACAAGGATGCGCGGCCATTGTGGCGGATGCGTTGCTCTTGCCGGTGTTAACGCCCGTGCTGTTGCTAACCGGGGCGCATGATCTGGTTGCGTTTTTGGGCAGGCTGCATGTGCTTTCTCCTATTACAGAAGGCGCACCTTACGTGCTGGCTGGTGTGGCGTTGTTTTTGGCAACAGCCTTGGCACGGCGGGATGAGCAAACAGCTTCTGCCACACTTTCCGGCCCGGATAGAGCCATGTGGCTTTTAGCAGCAGATTGCATGCAGATGTGCTGGGTTACGTTGGCGGCAGATGTGGCCTGGGCAGGCAGCTTGGCCATGCCGGGAGAAAGCGGGGCCGAAAACTGGCTGACCCAATGTGTAGAAGGCTTGGGCCTATGGATGTTCAAGCTGCTTGTGGCGTCTTTCATGCTGGCGGTGCTGCGTATGGCTCTGCTGCCTGCGGGGCGTAGGGCGCGTGTGCGGTTGGGTGCTATTTTTCTGCTGGGCGTTCTGGCATGGCAGGTCACTTCTTCTCACGTTGCAGCCCCCCCATCTGAGCCTGAAAACCACAACGTTGAGGATGAAAACACCCAAGGCTATTCAACAGAGCCAGTGCCGGAAGGAGAACCTTCATGACACTGGCCGCCATTCTCATGCCCTTGCTGGCGCTATGCGTTGTGGCGCGGGGTATCGGTTTTTTGCCTTTGCTGGGGCTGGTTGCCGCTGCTGCTATGCTGGTGGACGGGCATACCCCTTTACAGCAGGCAGGGGCGGCGATGGCCGCAGTTTTTGCCATAGGGCCAGTGCTGTTTTTACTGCGCTATCAGCATGATGCCGCGCGGGAACGCACAGGCAGCGCCATACCGTTTTTTGCACTTGGCCTGATGGTGTTGTTGCTTCTGGCCTGCACGCGCGCAGGTGTTGCGGTGTTTCCTGCCAGTTTATGTGTGGTTGTGGCTGGCCTGGTTTCGGTTATCTGCCAGCATAGCATGGTATGGCAATGGGCCGGGTTGCTTACGTGTGTTGAAGGTGTACTGCTGTGTGGCGTGCAGGCGCATCAACCCTCTGTGGTGGGTGTGGCCGGTTTGGCTGGTGCTGTTGTGACCATGCTTGGGGGGATGTGCATCCACCGTATTATGCCGCGCGTGGTGCCATTGCGCCCACCTTCCGCCCGTAAAAAATCTTCCCCCGACTCTCCAGAAAAGAACGGAGATGCAGCATGACAGGCACAGCAGGGGCAGGCATGTTTCTGGCGGCACTGGCATTTGTGTGGCCCTTTTTGGGGGCGGCCGCAGTATGTGCGGTGTCTGTGGCGCGTAGCCGTGAACTGGCAATATGGATGTCTGCGATAGGCTGTGTGCTGGCGTTGGCAGTTTTTGTTTTTCCGGCGTCGGGCGCTGTGGCCGCTGGGTGGGATGATGACCCCGTGCAGCGTGCCGGGCGTGTCATGCTGGCTTTTGGCCTGCTGCTGATCGTGCTTGAAAACGGCATCTTGCATGATAGGCTGGTACGTAGCCTGCCGCATGTTTCCACCGCTTTGGCGGGGTTGGCCTGTGTTGCGCCAGACCCCGCTGTGGGGTTGGGTATTTTAGAAGCCGCTTTGGCATGGGGGGTATTTGTTTTTACCCGCCCAGCCGGGCAGGCCAGAATGGGGTGGGGGCTTATCCGTAATGGCTCGGTTGGCACGTTTTTGGTGCTTTCCGGCTTGCTGCTTCCAGCCAATACCGTTGTTTCTGGCCTGATGATGGCTTGCGGCTTGGTGGTGTTAACCGGCCTTTCTCCCTTTGGGCAATTTTGGCAGGATGAAAATGATACTTTTCTGTTTCTGCCATTTGCCGGGGCGGCCCTGTTGCTGGCCATGCGCCTGCGCACACATGGGGGAGAGGCGTTTGAAACCGCCCTTGTGCTGTGTGGTCTGCTTTCTGTGTGGCTTACGGCCTGTGCCGGGCGCTTTCCCGATAGGCAAAGGTTGTTCCGCACCTTTCCATCTGCATTGGCGTTGATAGCGGTTGGTATTCAGGCCGATGTGGCAGCGTTGCTGTTTTTATGCGGTTGGTGCCTTGCCGGTGGCGGGCGTGCAGGCCGTGGTTGGGCTGTTAATACCTTGGCCTGTTTTCCGCCCGGCGCGCCATTTGTGGGCTGCCTGCTCCTGCTTTCCATGATGAGTGATTGGTCATGGCCGCTGGCGTTACTGACAGTTGCGGGTATTTTGGCGGCAGTTACGCGTGCTGTGCCTGCGCGGGACATTACGCATCATTTCTGGCCGCAGGATGCTGCCGGGCGTGTAGCCTGTTCCGTGCTGACAGCTACGGGGCTGCTGGTGCCACTGGCTATGATGCTGGGAGCTTTCTGAAATGAACGCGGCTTCTCATATCTGGGCGGGGGAGGAAACAGAAACCCCGTGGCGCTTTCGGCTACAAGAAATGGCATGGCGCGATCTGGTAGATGCGCTCAAGCATGATGATCTGCCGTTTGTAGGCCTGTGGTGTGATGGCACAGATGTACATGCGCTGTTTTTACCAGATGGCCAACCGCTGGCAGCCACATTGGCGCTGGAAGATGGGCGATACCCTGCACTTTCTCCCGCAAGAGATATTTCCTGCCTGTATGAACGCCGCATTTACGATCTGTACGGCGCAGAGGGTATGTGGGCTACGGATGTCAGGCCTTTGTTGGACCATGATGTGTGGTCTTCTTCCATGCCTTTGGCGGAGCATCCGGGGGCTGGCGGAGGGCAGAAGGGGCTTATCCACTTTCAGCCTGCGGAACATATGCACCAAGAGGGTGATATGGCGGATGGCTGGGGGCCTGCCACAGGCGGCATGGAACCACCTTTGCATGTGGCGTTGGCCCTGCGAGAAGGGCGTATTCGCGCAACGGAAACAGTTACCGGTTATGCACATCGGGGCATGGAACTGCGCTGGCGTAACAGCCGGGTAGAAGATGCGTGTAAACTCAGCGCACGTGTGGCGGCTGGGCAATCTGTTGCGCAGCAGGTGGCGTTCTGTTTGGCTGTGGAAGATGCCTGCAAGGAGCAGGTCGGCCCGGAAATTCGGCTGTTGCGTGTTGCATTGCTGGAACTGGAACGCATTTACCACCATCTTTTTCTACTGGCGGATATGGCACGTCTGGCAGGGGCACGATTGGTAGCCTCTGGCTGCATGGCGTTACGAGAGCGGATGATACAGGAGGCCGCCCCTATTACCGGCTCACGCCTGTTGATGGATGTATGTGTGCCGGGTGGCCTTTCCCTGCGCCACGCCACGCAAATGGGCGATATGTGCGCCCGCCTGTGCGAGGTGGCCGCGCGTGATTACCCAGCCTTGCTGGCTTTGTGGCAAGAATATCCGGGTCTTTCCATGCAACTGGCGGGCATGGGTAAGGTTACGGCAGATTTGCTGGAGCGTGTGGGGCTGGATGGCCCCACAGCACGTGCCGCCGGGTGGGATTGTGATGGCCGCCGTATGATGCCGGGGTACGAAGGTATATGGCGCTTCACCTCTGGTAGGCAGGATGGCACGGTAGAAGACCGCGCCATGCTTTTATTGGAGGAGGTGGGGGAAAGCCTGCGTATGCTGGATGAAGTGGCCTCTCGCATTGGGTTAACGGCTGGTGGCAGCGTGCAGCTTTCCATGCAGGATGGTGAAGGCACAGGCATGGTGGAAGGCCCGTGGGGCGGTATTCTGTACTGGGTGCGCCTGCGTGATGGCCGGGTAGAACAGGTTTTTACCCGCACCCCATCTTCCGCCGCTTTGTTGACGTTTGAGGCGATATTGCCGGGGCATCAGCCAGATGATGTTGCCTTGCTTGCACGGTCATTGGATATCAACGCAGCAGCGCTGGATAGGTAAACAGTGCACGTGGGCGGAATGAAAGGCAAAAACACATGGGGCTGATACGGGCAGTATTTGATGCAGCCTTTAAGCAGGATATCCGGCGCATGAAGCCCGTAGGCCCGCGCTGGCCGCTGCTTTTGTTCCATGTGGATACAGGTGGCTGTGGCGGCTGTGGGATGGAGCTACAGGCCCTGCGTTATGCGCCATATGATATGGAAGGCGCGGGCTTTGGTTTTGTAACATCGCCTCGCAATGCTGATGTGTTGCTCATAACCGGCGCGCTTACGCGTGCCATGGCTCCGGTGCTGGAAGCCGCATGGCAGGCCATGCCTACCCCTAAAGGGCTGATTGCCGTAGGAAGCTGCGCCTTGGATGGCGGCATGTTTCCCGAAAATTATACGGTATTGGGTGGGTTGGAGCGCCGGGTTTCCATAGATCTGAAAATACCCGGCTGCCCGCCTGCGCCTCAGGATGTTCTAAACGGCCTGTGTTCCCTGTTTGGCAAACAGGCCGTTCCTCCAAAGGAACCTGAAACCTCAGCTGTGTGAAGGTGCTGGGGTTTCTTCCATATCGTCTTCATCGGTTTGCAGGTCTTCTGCCGCTTTTTTAAGCCGCAGAAAGCTTAAGCGGCTGAGGGGCAATAGGAACATATAAATCACGCCCGCAGCGGCCAGAGCAGCCCACGGATCCGCCACCAGCACCACAGCATAAAGCCCGGTACCCAGCATAAGCGGCAGAACATACTGAGCTGGCACCTTGAAGTTCTTGAATGACCAGACCGGCAAAGTGGAAACCAGCAGCAACCCTGTGCTTGCCAAGGTAAGTGTAGGAATCCACGGCAGACGCGTGAGCCGGTAAAGCCAGTCTATGCCAAGCTTTTGTGCTTCCAGCCCTAAAAAGAGCGGGAAAAGAGCCAACCCGGCACCTGCGGGTGCAGGCACGCCAGTAAAGAAGTTGCTGGCATATTTGGGCTGATGATGTTCGCCATCCAGATTGGCGTTAAACCGCGCCAACCGGAGCGCCATGCACACGGTAAACATAATGCACGGCAGAAAAGCGTAACGCCCTCCATCCTTCAGCGCCCAGAAATACAGTAAGAAGGAAGGAGCCACCCCAAAGCATAAAAAGTCGGAAAGGCTGTCAAACTCTGCGCCAAAACGGGTGGAACCGCGTAGCAGGCGGGCAATACGGCCATCCAGCCCATCAATAAAAGCGGAAATCAGCAAGGCCACGGCAGCGGCCTGAAAACGCCCATCCACAGCAAAACGCATACCCATAAGGCCACCACAAAGCCCCAACATGGTGAGTATATTGGGGATAAGCCGGTTAAAGGATGGCCCGCGTATTTTACTGCGTACCCGCCGCCGTAAACGGCGACGACGGCGCGGTGTTTCGGAAGTCTGCTGCGCAGGAGCAGAAGGAGGTGAGGAAGGTTGTGTCACGATTGCTCTGTTTTACAACCGCGCCATGACGGTTTCACCGCCTACCATTGTCTGCCCGACAGAAACCAGAGGTTCCACACCCGGTGGCAGATACAGATCTGTGCGCGAACCAAAGCGGATAATGCCAAAGCGTTCGCCAGCTTCCACTTTGTCTCCTTCCTTTACGGAGCACACAATGCGGCGTGCCACCAACCCGGCAATCTGCACCACAGCCATCATGCGGCCATCCGGCAGGGTAAGGCTTAGGGCGTTGCGTTCATTCTGTTCAGAAGCCTTGTCCAAGCTGGCGTTCAGGAACAAGCCTGGGTGGTAGGCAACACGTGTAACCGTGCCAGCGGCAGGCATGCGGTTAACATGCACATCCAACACGGAAAGAAAGGTGGCAATGCGCCATACTGGTGCTGTGCCCATATCCAGTTCTGCCGGTGGGGCCACTTTTTCGATGGAAACAATGTGTCCATCAGCCGGGGCTACAGCTACATCGTTACGGGCAGGGGTAACCCGCTCTGGATCACGAAAGAAATACAGGCAGAAGCCAAAAAAGCCTGTGCTGGCATGGCCCACGCGGCGCAATACGGGGCAGCGCAGTTTACAGCCAGCCCAATAGGCCAAAGCAGCCGTGGCACCAGATGCCAAAAGGAAGGGGCGCGCTTCCCGGTGCGGGCGCGCAATAACAAGTTTAAGCGAAGCAAGTAGCGACATGGAGTAATCCTTACGCGAAAGCCAACATGAAGGAAAGAAAACGGGAAGGCGCCTAGGAGTTCCTTCCCGTTTGGCCGATGTTTCAGGCCATGGTCTTCAGGGCTTCACGCACAGCGGCAAATGCAGCATCAGCAGCCCGTGCATCCGGGCCACCAGCCTGCGCCATATCGCGCCGCCCGCCGCCACCTTTGCCACCCATGGCGGCACTGGCAGCACGCACAAGGGCTACGGCATCCACTTTTTCCACCATTTCCGGGCCAACGGCGGCAACAACGCTGCCTTTGCCATCTGCGGTGGAAATCAGCACCACCACATCGGCATTGCCCTGCTTGAGAATGGTTTCTGCCAGCCCTTTGAGTTCACGCGGGGGCGTTTCACCCACATTGCGGGTAGCCAAACATGCCGCGCCAATTTTATCTACACCCGCTGCGGCCACGTTGCCTGTTGCCAACTGGCGCTGCAAATGGGCAATCTGTTTTTCCATCTGGCGGCGTTCTTCAAGCACTGCGGCCAAACGCTCTGGCGCATCGGCCACAGAAACCTTCATCATGGTGGCCATCTGTGTCAGGCGCTGTTCGTTGGAAACAGTAAGATCCTGCGCAGCTTTGCCTGCAACGGCTTCAATACGCCGCACACCGGCGGAAACGCCGTTTTCCGAAACAATACGGAACTGCCCGATATCCCCCGTGCGGTTGACGTGCGTGCCGCCGCACAGCTCCATAGACCACGGGGCCTTGTTGTCTGCACCAGCACCCATGGAAACCACGCGCACTTCATCACCGTATTTTTCACCAAACAGGGCGGTGGCCCCTTCGGCAATGGCTTCATCCGGTGTCATGGAGCGTGTGACAACCTGCGAGTTCTCGCGGATACGGTTGTTCACTTCTGCCTCAATGGCGGCCAGTTCCTCATCCGTAATCGGGCGGGGTTGGCTTACATCAAAGCGTAGGCGTTCAGCCGTGTTCAGGCTGCCTTTCTGCGCCACATGCGCACCTAAATGGCGGCGGAGGGCTTCGTGCAGCAGGTGGGTAGCGGAGTGATGCGCACGAATGGCGCTGCGGCGGTCATGATCCACCGTAGCGGTTACAGCCATGCCGGGGCGCAGCGTGCCTTCTGTTACCGTGCCGTAATGCACGATCAGATCCCCTGCTTTTTTCTGCGTATCCGTAATGGCAACTTTAACACCAGAGGCTGTTAGAAAGCCTGTATCCCCCGCCTGACCACCGCTTTCACCATAGAAAGGGGTTTGGTTCAGCAGCACGGCCACTTCAGATCCAACCGGGGCTTCTTTCTGGAATGCATTGCCAGCAATAACGGCCTGAACTTCACCATCCGCCTGTTCTGTGCTGTAGCCCAGAAATTCGGAAGCCCCGAACTTGTCTCGTGCTTCAAACCAGATGGTTTCTACAGCTGTATCGCCAGAGCCTGTCCAAGCTGCGCGGGCGCGCTGGCGCTGCACAGACATGGCATCTTCAAACCCTTTAACGTCCACATCATGGCCAGAACCGCGCAGGGCATCCTGCGTAAGATCTAGCGGGAAGCCGAACGTATCATACAAACGGAAGGCCACATCACCCGGCAGGGGCGCACCACTGGCCAGATGAGATTTTTCTTCTTCCAGCAAGTGCAGGCCACGATCCAGCATGGCTTTAAAGCGTTCTTCCTCACCACGCATGGTTTCACGGATAAGGGCTTCACCATGCACCAGTTCAGGATACGCGCCACCCATCTGCTGAATAAGGGCAGGAAGGAGCTTGTAGAAGGTGGGTTCTGTGGTGCCCATCATGTGCAGGTGGCGCATGGCGCGGCGCATGATGCGGCGCAGCACATAGCCTCGGCCATCCTTGGAAGGCAGCACGCCATCGGCAATCAGGAAGGCAGTGGAGCGCAGATGGTCGGCCACCACGCGGTGGCTGGCTTTGAATGGGCCATCAGCAGCCTGATGTGTGAGATCCGCCGAAGCCTGAATAAGGGCTACAAACGTATCTGTATCGTAGTTATCGCGCTTGCCCTGCATGATAGCGGCAAAGCGTTCCAGCCCCAGCCCTGTATCAATAGAGGGACGCGGCAGAGGAGAACGTGTGCCCGGTGGGTTTTCGAAATACTGCATGAACACGAGGTTCCAGATTTCGACAAACCGATCCCCATCTTCATCGGGGGAGCCGGGCGGGCCACCGGGAACATCTGGGCCGTGATCGAAAAAGATTTCGGAGCAAGGGCCGCAGGGGCCGGTATCCCCCATACGCCAGAAGTTATCTGATGTGGGAATGCGGATAATGCGGCTGTCATCCAGCCCGGCAATGGAGCGCCACAGGCCTGCGGCATCTTCATCTTCTGCAAAAACGGTGACCAAAAGCTTGTCTTTGGGCAGGTTGAAGCCCTTGGTTACCAAATTCCATGCAAATTCAATCGCTTCGGGTTTGAAGTAATCACCGAAGGAGAAATTGCCCATCATTTCAAAAAACGTGTGGTGCCGTGCTGTATAGCCCACATTGTCCAGATCGTTATGCTTACCGCCGGCACGCACAACCTTTTGCGCAGTGGTTGCGCGAGAGTAGGGGCGGGTTTCCTGGCCGGTAAACACGTTCTTGAACTGCACCATGCCCGCGTTGGTAAACAGCAGGGTGGGGTCGTTCTTGGGAACCAGAGACGATGAAGGTACAATCTGGTGACCGTTGCTGGCAAAATACTCCAGAAAAGCGGTGCGAATTTCGTTTGTTGTCAGCATGGCGTGAGGCAGACGATCCTGAAACTGGTTGGGCACGTGATGCTTCCACACTTGCGGAAAGGGGCCTCACGGCCAGATGAAAACGGCAAGGTTCTCTTAACCTGTGTTCCAGATGTAGCGCACACTGCGCTGATCTGAAAGAGGGCAGAGAATGGCCCGTGATATGGCTAAATTACGTATCAGAGGTTTGATGCGAAGTTGGCGGTGAAATTTCCACCGACATTTCCGCCAGTTCCAGCGCAGAAGCTGGCGGTTTTTCTCGAAAGACCACTTTCTGGCTCATGCTGAAATTGGCCAGCATGCCTGCCCCGGCTCCTGCGGCCAGCGCAATAATGGGGTGCTGCATGCAAAATGGGAAAATATAGAAAAGTAGGTAAACCGTGCCGCGGTTTAGAAAAAAACCAAGGCTGTTGGCACTCAGGAATCTGAGCCACTGAAGCACAGGGTGTTCATGGTGGCCTGCGCCTTTGAATGTCCAGATTCGGTTAAAAATCCAGTTAAGCGTGGCGGCTACAAAATACGCCACCAATGTTGCAGCCGTAAGCCCGATAAGAGGGCGCAATGCGTAAACGGTGCCAGAATCCCACAAAAAACCAAGGCTGCCCACCATGCCAAACTTTATCAGGCGGATAAGCTTGGTTGTGGCGGCGGAAGCAGAAGGGGGCGCAGTGTTCATGGCATAAAGCTTTAAACTGGAATGCAGAAAAAGCAGACATAAAAAAAGAGGTGCCCGAAGGCACCCCTTTCTTTTTTCCGAAACCGGAAGCAGGCCGATTAGTGGAGGATGATTTCCACGCGACGGTTCTGCGGTTCGCGAGTGTTCGGGCCGGTCGGAACCAGCGGGTGAGCTTCACCGTAACCGTGCACGTCAATGGCGGAAGCCGGAACGCCGTCACGGATCAGTTCTGCCTTCACGCTATCAGCACGACGCAGGGACAGACCCAGGTTGTACTTTTCACCGCGTGGGCCGGGGTGAGCAGCGGAGTTATCGGTGTAACCGTTAACTTCGATGCGGGTTGTCTGAACGTGGGTGGAAGCCTGAGCAGCTTCTGCCACGATCTGGCGAGCGCGAGCGGTCAGGACAGACTTATCCCAATCGAAGAACACCAGGTAGGAACGAGCTGGCAGCGGAGCCGGAGCAGCAACAACCGGAGCCGGCGGCGGCGGCGGCGGAGCCGTATCGAACGCATAACGCAGGCCCAGAATGAACTGGTGGTTGAAGCGGTGATCGAAGTTCACGTTACCGCCGGTGCCCTTGGAACCGGAGTAGTGGAATGCACCGTCAGAGAAGGAGCCCGGCTGACCGATCATGCGGTATTCCGTGGTCACCTGGAAGCCCGGGATGCCTGTGTCGTAAGCGGCACCGACGATACCCTGGTAAGCGAAGCCACCGTTTGTGCCACCGATGCGGGTATGACCAGCGCCGTGAGCATAGTTGGTGTCAATCGGGTTGTAGTGCTGCCACAGGTAACCGGCACCAACACCAACAAACGGCGTAACAGGTGCATCAATACCGAACTGCTTCAGGTCGATATCATACAGCACGTTCACGAAACCGCCGTAGGACTGGTCGGAACCACGGGTATGGCCAGGAAGGGATGTGCCCGGACGGTGGTCAATGTTGGAGTAGTTGTAAACGCCTTCAACTTCAGCGCGCAGGCCGTTGCCGAAGCCCCAACCAAACGCACCAAAACCGGTGAAGCCGGTGTTGTGGCGCAGCTGAGAGGAGGTTCCACCCGGAGGGGCGCCAGCAGCGTTTGCACCGTTCAGGTGAGCGTGCTGATTCTGAACCAGGTTATAACCACCGGCCACGTTTACATACGGGCCTGTAATCGTGGTGGCAGATGCGGCCGCCGGAGCCGCTGCCATCAGTGTCGTTGCAAGTAACGCCGTGCGGAGACGCATTTTTTGGTCCTCAATATTTCATCTGTTCGACTAACCCACCAACCATTTCAGCGGGCAGGTCCAGCTAGATGCCTAAAGCCGTATAAAACGATCAGTTCCAAAATAGAAACCCGAAGCTTCATACTCTTAGTGATTACAAGCCATAACCGTGTTGTATTTGCAACAGTTCATTTCGTGGGACGAATATGTTTCTGACGCAAAAGTATTTCCACGGTTTCTGGCTCTTTCCATAACATGTTGCAAAAGCATGTATCTCGCCCTCATTCTCGTCTGATTAAGGCGGAATTGCGGCAAGGTGACACATTTACAACCCGATGCTTAAAAGCGGCTGTGCGTAGCCACTTTTAAGCCACGCTACCGTCTGCTTCCAACACCTCTTTTACGGCTGTTGCGGGTACATCCCGCGTGGTGAATGCCTGACCGATTCCGTGTGCCAGCACGAAGGAAAGGCGCCCATCCTGCATCTTCTTATCGCGCTGCATATGGGCCATGAGATCCTGCGTGCGGAAGGTGTGGGGCAGATCCCGGATGTGTGCGGGCATACCCAAGGCTTCCAGATGGCGATTCACGCGTTCCATATCCGCGCGGGGGCACAGGCCTAAACGGACGGAAAGCGCAAAAGCCAGATTCAGGCCGATGGAAACAGCCTCTCCATGTAAAAGGCGACCATCATAACCCAGTTCGGCTTCTAGTGCATGGCCAAATGTGTGGCCCAGATTGAGCAGGGCGCGGCCATTGCTTTTTTGTTGCTCGCGCTCATCGGCCGCCACAACGCGGGCTTTAAAGGCGCAAGCCTGCTGTACAGCCATTGCCAGTGCTTCGGGGTCTTGATCCAGCACGGCGGCGCCGTTTTCTTCACACCATGCAAACAATGCTTCATCCCCAATGAGTCCGGACTTCACAATTTCGGCATAACCGGCCACCAGCTCACGGCGCGGCAAGGTTGCAAGGGTAGAAACATCTGCCAGCACGCAAAGTGGTTGATGAAACGCTCCCAACAGATTCTTGCCCCAACGGGTGTTGATGCCCGTTTTGCCACCAACCGAAGAATCGACTTGAGAGAGCAGCGTGGTGGGAATTTGCACAAAAGGCAGACCCCGCAGCGTGGTAGCCGCCACGAATCCGGCCAGATCCCCCACCACGCCGCCACCCAGCGCAATAATGCTGGTGCGGCGTTCTATGCCGTGCTCCAGAATGTTGTTTGTCAGCTTTTGATACATTTCCAGACACTTGGTCTGTTCCCCCGGCGGCACGCGCAGGCTGCGGGAGGTAATGCCGGTTTCCGCCAAGGCGGTTTCCAACTGATGCAGGTAGCGCGGCGCCACGTTTTCATCTGTAATAATGACAACGTTTTTCTGCGGCAGCACCGGGGCCAGCAAGGCACCCGCGCGGCTGATCAGATTCGTGCCGATCACCACATCATAGGATGTATGCGCCAAGGTAACAGGTAACCTTAACGGACGGCGCGAAAGGGCAAGGGCTTCCATAACGCGCGTGGTTGTGTGCTCCACGTTGTTGTCTCCACAATCAACAATAATATCCGCCTCGGCGTAAACCGGATGGCGGATGGCCATAAGGTTTTCCAGCACGTCACGCGGGGATGTCGTGTTTAAAAGCGGGCGATGCGTGCGCCCGCTAACACGGCGCACCAGCACGGGCAGGGGGCAACGCAGCCAGATGGAAACTGCACGCTCACGCACCAAGGCGCGGGTGGTGGAATCCATAAACGCGCCGCCGCCAGTGGCCAGTACCATGGGGGGGCCTTCCAGCAACCTGCGAATCACCCGCCGTTCTCCATCACGAAAAGCGGCTTCACCGTACAGGCGAAAAACATCTGCAATAGAGCAGCCCGCCGCGCGTTCTATTTCTACATCGGCATCAACAAATGGCAGCCCCAGCCGCGTGGCGAGGGGGCGGCCAATGGTGGTTTTTCCTGCCCCCATAAGGCCGACAAGCACAATGCTGCGGCCAAAGGGGATGATGCCAGAACCGTGGCTACGGCTGACCCGTTCCAGATCAAGCGGAATGGGCGGCGGGTCCGTTGTTTCGGAGTGGGGAGAAGAGATACGTGATGACATGGAACACAGCTTAACATACAGCAGACAGAACACACCTATATCAGTTAAGGGAGCCAAGCTGCATGAACCGCACGGTTCTGATTGTTGCCGCCGCAGTGTTTGCGGTTGTTCTGGGCGGTTTTGCCGCGCTGGGCCTAAGCGCACACCCACCTGTACCCCAGCCAGTGCATCGTGATCTGCCGCTGGCCGCCCCGGCCACATCTGCCGCGGCTACCAGCGTGGCGGTGCCTGCCGCACCTCCGGCCCCGGTGGTTTCCGCTGTTGTGCCAGCAGCGCCTGCCCAGCCCACCATCACGCCTGCTGCGCCTGCTGCCCCGCCTGCGGCTGTTGCGCCGCCACCGCCTGTGGCCCCTCCGCCACCGGTTGCCGCTCCGGCCCCGGCAGCACCTGCGCATCCCTAAGCCATGATAAGTGGGGGCGTTGATCTTTTTTTGGAGATGCTGGCTGCCGAGCGCGCAGCCGCCCCCAACACGCTGGCTGCGTATGAAGCAGACCTAACCTCCTGCGCTGAAAGTCTGGCGCGGGAGGGGCAAACCCTGCAAACGGCTACAACCGAGGGGTTGCAGAACTGGATGGCTGCATTGGTAGGCAGCGGGCAGGCGCGGCGCACGGTTGCGCGGCGTTTGTCCTGCATCCGGCAATTTTATCTGTTTTTGCTGCGTGAAGGCATGCGGGCCGATAACCCGGCGGCGCATCTGGATAGCCCCAAACCCCGCACGCCTTTGCCGCGTTTTTTATCCGAATCGGAAGTGCTTGCATTGCTGAATGCCTGCGCTGAACCAGATGGGGCATCTTTGCCTAAAAAACGACGCGGTATTTTGGCCAAGGCAGCGCTGGAGCTGCTGTATGCCTCTGGCTTGCGTATTTCTGAATTATTGGCCTTGCCACGCAAAGCTATAGCTGGTGACCAACGGATGATTATGGTGCGCGGCAAAGGTGGGCGGGAACGCCTTGTGCCGCTTTCAGATAGCGCGCGGGAAGCCGCACAAGCGCTGCTGGAAGTGGATGCGCATTTGGAAAGCGCCTTTCTTTTCCCCGGTCGGGACCCTGCAAAACCCATGACAAGGCAGGCGTTCGACCGGATTCTGCACACAGTGGCCATACGGGCAGAAATTGATCCGGCACGTCTTTCTCCCCACGTGCTGCGCCATTCCTTTGCAACGCATTTGCTGGCGCATGGGGCGGATTTGCGGGCTTTGCAGATGTTGCTGGGGCATGCAGACATCGCCACCACCCAGATTTATACGCATGTGCAGACAGAACGCCTGCAAAAAGCTGTGCAGGCGCATCACCCATTGGCGGCGGATTCTGCCCACACCAAGTGAAAAATCGACATTCAGATATGTTTGGTTGCATGAAGTGACTTGGTTTTACACGTCATTGTGCTATCGGCTTCTGCATGCGTCAGTTCCTGGATTTCGAAAAGCCCGTCGCCGAACTTGAAAACAAGATCGACGAATTGCGGCAAATGACTGACCCTGAAGGGGTCAACATAGAAGAAGAAACGGCCCGTCTTTCTGAAAAGGCGGAAAAGCACCTGCGTGCCATCTATGCCAAGCTTACGCCGTGGCAGAAGGTGCAGGTGGCCCGCCATGCGCAACGTCCGCACACGCAGGACTATGTGAATGCGCTGATAACAGACTTTACGCCGCTGGCGGGGGATCGTCTGTTTGCAGATGATAAAGCTGTTATTGGTGGCATGGGCCGTTTTGACGGCACACCGGTTATGGTGATCGGGACTGAACGCGGTTCAGACCTTGAAACCCGGCTTCAGCATAATTTTGGCATGGCGCGGCCAGAAGGCTACCGCAAGGCGCAACGGCTGATGAGAATGGCCGGGCACTTTAACATGCCGATTCTAACATTTATTGATACCGCAGGCGCATGGCCCGGTATTGATGCCGAGCAGCGCGGGCAGGCCGAAGCCATTGCCCGTTCTATTGCCACCTGTTTTGAAGTGCCCGTGCCACTTGTTGCCACCGTAATTGGTGAAGGTGGTTCTGGTGGCGCCGTGGCGCTGGGTGCGGGTGACCGGGTGATGATGCTGGAAAACGCCATCTACTCCGTTATCTCGCCCGAAGCTTGTGCGTCCATTTTGTGGCGTGATCCCAAGCAGGCCAGCACGGCAGCAGAAACGCTGCGGCTGACGGCGCAGGATTTGCAGAAGCTGGGGCTGATTGACCGGATTATTCCTGAGCCTGTAGGCGGGGCACAGCGGGAGCCTGCTGTTGCAATCGAATCTGTGCGCACAGCGCTGACAGAAGAACTTAAAACGCTTCTGCCAATTGCACCGGCACGCCTGAAAGAATTGCGGCGTGAAAAGTTTCTGGCAATGGGGCGTGAAGCCCTAAGTTAACACACGCATTTTTCCTCCCCACGAGTGCAAACGCGGCGGGGAGGAAGCCTAGGCGTTAGACAGGCGGCTCTCCTTCTATAGGGGTGTCGCCTTTTGTTTTGATAAGATCATGGATAGCACTGGCGGCTTCTTCCACTTCGGCCCGGTTCTGCCCTTTGGCCACAAGGGCCACACCCCGGCGGCCATCTTCCCGGTGGAAAGGGTAGGAGCCGATATCCAGATCCAAAAAGCGATTCTGAATGGCTTCCAGCCCATCGGCCAATGTGCCTTCAAAAAGTGATGTGGTGTGCCATGTGCGGGAAAAAACAGGCGCGCCTTTTTGCAGGCTAGGGGCAAGGGCATCAAACATGCCGCGCATAATACGCGGTACGCCTGCCATAACGTGCACATTGCCAATGCTAAAGCCGGGCGCGAGTGAAACAGGGTTTACAATGGGTATGGCCCCCTGCGGCAGCTTGGCCATACGCTGGCGGGCAGCGTTAAACTCTTCTGGCCCAAAATAGGTTTCCAGCAGTTTGAAGGTTGGGGGGTGGAACTCCCACGGCACCCCAAAAGCTTCGGCAACACAGGGGGCTGTGATGTCATCATGCGTGGGGCCAATGCCGCCGGTGGTAAAAACCTCATCATATTTCGCGCGCATTTCTGTCACGGTGTTGATGATGGTTTCCCGAATATCCGGAATCACACGGATTTCGCGCAGAGGAATCCCCAGTTCACCTAAGCGGAGGGCCAGAAACTGGATGTTTTCATCTTTTGTGCGGCCGGAAAGGATTTCGTTGCCAATAAGAATAAGGGCGGAGGTGCGGCGCATGGGTTGGGCCTGTCCTTTGCTGAAGCCTTCTTGATTGAGGTGTAAAGCATGAAACGCAGGGCTGTTAACGTCAATGATATGGTAAAATTTGCCCTTATCCTTCCTGTGCTGCGCGTTTTTGGATTGACCGCAGCGTGTCCAGTTCATAGCTTCCCGCCATGTCAGAAAGCCGATCCGCTCCCGTTTCCGATCTTCCACGTGCCTGGCCTTTTGAGGAGGCGCGTAAACTAGCCGATCATGTTGGTGTGCGCAGCACCACCAACGGTGAGGACGATGCACGCCCGGCGCTGCTGGAAACGGGCTATGGCCCTTCCGGCCTGCCGCATATTGGCACGTTTGGTGAGGTAGCCCGCACATCATGGGTGCGGCAGGCCTACACAGCCCTAACAGGCTGCCCTTCGCGCCTGCTGGCTTTTTCCGATGATATGGATGCCTTGCGCAAGGTGCCCGATAACGTGCCCCAGCGTGACATGCTGGAAAAATATATCGGTCAGCCTCTTTCCCGTGTGCCAGATCCGTTCGGCACGCACGAATCGTTTGCCGCGCATAACAATGCCCGCCTGTGCGCGTTTCTGGACAGCTTCGGCTTTGAATACGAGTTTGCGTCTTCCACCCAGTATTACACCTCTGGTCGGTTTGATGCGGCACTCCGCCGCGTGCTGGAAGTGCATGATGACATTCTAAAGGTTATTCTGCCCACTTTGGGGGCAGACCGGCGCGCCACCTATTCCCCCGTTCTGCCGCTCCACCCCCGTACAGGTGAAGTGATGCAGGTGAAGATGGACGTCATAGATGCCGCAGCCGGTATTGTGCGCTGGACAGATCCTTCCAACGGTGAGGTGTTTGAAACACCCGTAACCGGCGGCCATGCCAAAATGCAGTGGAAGGCCGACTGGGCCATGCGTTGGTATGCGCTGGGTGTTGATTATGAAATGTCTGGCAAGGATCTGATAGACAGCGTGCGGCTTTCTGGCCGTATCTGTAAGATTCTGGGCGGCACTCCGCCAGCGGGCTTAACGTATGAGCTGTTTCTGGATGAAAAAGGCCAGAAAATTTCCAAATCCAAGGGTAACGGGCTTTCTGTTGAAGAATGGCTGCGTTACGCCCCGCCAGAAAGCCTTGGGCAGTTCATGTTTAATCAGCCGCAGCGCGCCAAGCGGTTGTATTTTGATGTTATCCCCAAAACGGCGGATGAATATCTTACACACGTTGATAAAGCCAAGGTGTTGCAGGCCGAAAACCCCACGGGGAATGATCTGCGGGCCAACCCGGCATGGTTTATCCATAAGGGCCACATTCCAGAAGATGCAGGCAGCCCGGTGCCGTTTAGCATGCTGCTCAACCTTGCCAGCGTTGCCAATGCAGATACGCCAGAAGTGCTGTGGGGCTTTATCCGCCGGTATGATGCTGCCGTTTCGCCCGAAACACACCCCATGCTGGCATGCTTGGTGAAACATGCTGTAGCGTATTACGCAGATTTTGTGCGCCCGGCCAAAACCTTCCGTGCGCCCACCGAACAGGAACGCGCTGCCCTGACTGATCTGGCAGAATGCCTGCGTGGCTATGAAGGTGAAGCCGCAGATGCTGGCACCTTGCAGAATCTGGTGTTTGAAGTAGGCAAGCGCCACGCGTTTGAACCGCTGCGGAGCTGGTTTACCTGCCTGTATGAAGTGCTGCTGGGGCAGAAGGAAGGGCCGCGCTTTGGTGGCTTTGTTGCGTTGTATGGCGTGGCAGAAACCGTGGCTCTGATAGATACAGCCCTCCTGCGCGAGACGCAGGTTTAAAACGTAGCGCCGCAAGTTACATGACGCAGACCCCACCCCCACCAGCTCCCCCTTCTTCGCTTCCGGGCGGAGGGGGATGGAAAAAGTGGCTCAAGCATCTGCCGCATATTCTTGGTTTGCTGCTTATGGTGGCCGCCATTGTGGTGGTGCAGCACGAACTGCGGCATCTGCGCATTTCAGACATCCGCCACGCTATGGAGGCTATTCCGGCCCGGCAGATGTGGATGGCGGTTGGCTGCACGCTGCTGTCTTATTTTATCTTGTCCTTTTATGATCAGCTTGCTGTCATTCAGGTAGGGTATCGTAAGCTGCCTTTCCGGCGGGCAGCTTTTGCGGCGTTCTGTTCCTATGTGCTTTCACACAATCTGGGCTTTTCCGCTGTATCTGGCGCTGCCGTGCGGTATCGGCTTTACCGCAACTGGGGCCTTAATTCCTTTGCCATAGCCCAGATTATTGCCTTCTGCTCCGCCACTTACCTGTTGGGTGCTGCGGTGCTGATAGGTGCCGTGCTGATCTGGGAACCCACAGTGTTGCCAGGCATTGGCCACCGCGTGCCCGCATCTGTGCTGGCGGTTATTGGCGCGCTGATGTGGTGCGGTGTGGCGGCTTACATCGGGCTGGCGTTTAAGGTGCGGGAATTCCGCTTCCGTAAATGGGTGGTGGAATTGCCATCCCCCCGTATGGCCATTATGCAAACACTGGTGGCTACGGCAGAGGTTGCGGCTACGGCCAGCATTGCTTTTGTGCTGCTTCCCCCCAGTGCTGGGGTAGATTTTGGCTCGTTTCTGGCCATTTACATTGCATCTTATACAGCCGGGCTGGTGGCCAGTGTGCCGGGTGGTTTGGGCGTGTTTGATGGGGCCATGCTACTGGCTTTAGGCCCTTATATGCCTGCGCCACAAATTTTGGGCATGGTGCTGATTTTCCGGCTTTTCTATTACATTATTCCGTTGTTTCTGGCGGGTATCATGTTTGCCGGGCATGAGCTGTTTTTGCGTGGCGATGCTGCTCTGGCAGAAAAGAAAAACCGCAAGATACAAAATAACCCAGATGCCGCCACGGCCCCTATGCCCATGCAGCGCAGGCCCAGCCAAGTGGTGCGAGAAAGTGAAGCCGCTTTTTCTGTGGCTGTGGCAACGGGCACGGTTTCACTTTGCGGGGTGATGCTGATCTGTCTGGTGATGCTGGACCCCGTGCCCAAATTTGCCATGGTGCCAGAAAGCCTGCTGACAATGGCCCGTGTGGGCGGCAACTATGTGCTTTCCCTTATGGGGGTGGTGCTTATCAGCTTGGCTATCGGGCTTTCCCAGCGGGTTACGCTGGCATGGCGTGGAGCGCTTTATCTGCTGCTTACCGCAACTGTGCTGACATTTTTACGGGGCAATACATTTTTTGTGCCGGTTATGCTGGGGCTTTCCGCGCTGTTTATTGCGCCGTTCCGCTCCTGCTATTACCGGCACGCGCGGCTTTTGAGCGAACCTCTTTCCACCGGCACTCTGCTATCTTTGCTGCTGTTATTTGGGTGCGTCATCGCGTTGGCAACGCGGCATGATACATCTGGCAGTTGGTGGCAGATGATGTTGGCTACGCAGGCCCGTGGCTCGGTCAGATGGACCATTGCGCTTTCCGTAGGGCTAGCACTGTTTGTTGTAGCGCGGTTGATGTGGCCGGGGCGTATTATCGTGCGTGAGTGGGATGAAGACGCCTACACACACTATAAAAATCTGGATCATGCTCTGCCAGATATTCAGGCCTTCCGGCCGCAAGGGTATGTTACGGGGGAAGCGGGAGAGGCCATTCTGCCGCTTTACCGGAGAGATAGCTATCTGGTGGCATTGGGTGATCCGGCAGGGGAAGAAGCAGACAGCATTTCTGCTATCTGGAAATTTCGGGATCTAGCCTTGCAGGAAGGCCTTAAACCCGTGTTCTGGCAGGTGGGGGATGACTTCCTGCGCATTTACGATGATATCGGGCAGAGTGTATGGACACTTAATGATGGCAGCAAATTTAATTTCTGCTATCCAGCGAACGATATTGCGCAGGCATCACGCTTTGTTAGAACGTACAAGGGTGGTGCGGGCAATTTGGTGCCATCAGATTTTTCGTGATTAAATGGTGTTTCCTCGGGTAGAGGGCGGATGCCTCGGACAGAACGGTGAGGGGTTATGTCAGCTCATTTTCCCGCAATGCTGTTAACGGCAACAGCATTTACATCCTCTATTTCCTCGTTTCTGCTGGCGTTTCCTGCGTTGTTTTCCATCGTCAACCCGTTTGGGGCTGCGCTTATTTTTGCGCAGGCAACGGCAGGCCGCTCGCAAACTGAAATTATGGCACTGGCGCGGCTGGTGTCTTTTTATTCCCTCTGCCTCATTATGGCTTCGCTTTGGCTGGGCAGTATGGTGCTGGCGTTTTTCGGTATTACCGTAAACGCGCTGCGGGTTGCGGGTGGGCTGGTTGTGGCTGTGCGTGCGTGGGATCTGCTGCAAAGCCCGGAAACGGTTGAAGCGCAAAAGGAAAAGCAGGCCTTACAAGGTGGCCGTACGGTGATGGCCCCCAATTGGGCCGATGCTGCGTTTTTCCCGCTTGCCATGCCATTTACGGTTGGGCCAGGCACAATTGCTGTGGCTATTGCCCTTGGTTCTGGCTGCCCATCGGATGAGCCTTTTTGGGCATACACCATTGGCACCACGTTGGCTGGTGTATGCGTGGTGGCTATTGTGTGGGCCGCCTATTCTGGTGCGGATAAGCTGGTATCCATGCTGGGTGTTACCGGCACGCGTATTGTTAGCCGTATGGCTGCGCTGGTGCTGCTGTGTATTGGCGTGCAGATTCTGGCCGCAGGTGTGCAGGGCTTTGCCATAGATATGTGGCGGCACCTGCTGGCCATAAAATTACACGCGTAACGCCATTAAAGGCGTTATTCTGCCACAAGCTGGGTTACGCAGCTTTCATGCGCGCCCAGCACGTGTTGCAGTTGTTCAAGCTGTGCACTTGCTTTTTCTGCAAAGCCAAAAGGCGGGCGTATAACAAGTAAGCCTGCGCCGTTAAGCTGATCCGGGTTGTGTGGCGGCTGCATAAGTAACTCCGCCACGCAGATATTGCGGATACCGGTGGCCATTAACGTTTCATGAAAAATACGAACGGGCGTGCGGTGCTTGATGGGATACCAAATGGCAATAATGGCATTGGCAAAGCGGGCCTGAATGGTCTGCACGGCTTGTGCAAGCCGGTCGAATTCCCCCGGTTCTTCAAATGGCGGATCAATCAGAATAAGCCCGCGCTTGGCGGTTTTGGGCGGAAGCAGGGCGCGCAGGGCTTCATAGGCATCTCGCTCGTGCACCGTTACATTTGGGGTGTTGGTAAATAGCCGGTAGAGGCTGCGCTTATCTTCTGGGTGTTTTTCGCAACAAATGAGTGAATCCTGCGTTCGCAGCATCTGCGCAATAATGAGCGGAGAACCGGGATAAAACTCTGGGCCGCCCGCTTGTTTTACCTGTTCCAGCCAATCTGCCAGTGGGCTGGCAGCATCTTCATGCCACAGTTTGCCTATGCCATCTTGCCATTCCTGCGTTTTTTCAGCTTCGGGGCTGTGCAGATCATACCGCCCGATACCGGCATGTGTATCCAACACCATAAAGGGCGCAGGTTTGCGTAAAAAGCTTTGCAGCAAGGTGACAAGCAAGGCGTGCTTCATGCAGTCGGCAAAGTTACCGGCGTGGTAGGCGTGGCGGTAGTTCATGTGGTGGGTGTTTCTGCTTCAAAACGGCTGGCCATGTCTTCCAGTGGCCAGCGCGGGCGGGGGCGTAGGGCGTTATCGTTTATGGGGGGTAGGTGGCGTGTGGCGGCTTCCTGCCACGTTTCCAAGGCTGCCCAACCCACCATAACGGCATTATCCGTGCACAAGCGTAAAGGGGGAGCTGCAAAGCGTAGGCCGCGTTGTGCGGATGTTTTTTCTAAAGCCGCACGCAAAACTGTATTGGCAGCCACGCCACCAGCAGCCACCAACAGTTTGGCTTCGGGCATCATATCTAGTGCGTGCTCAATACGGTTGGTCACTACATCGGCTACGGCTTGCTGAAAGGAGGCCGCCAGATCTGCCGCAAACTGGCGGGGCAAAGGCGCCTTGCCAAAAGGTGCGAGCTTTTGGGAGATGGCGGTTTTTAGGCCGGAGAAAGAAAAATCGCAGCCCTCACGCCGCCAGAGGGGGCGGGGTAGGGAGACGGCTTTGGGGTTGCCTTCCCGCGCCAGTTTTTCCAGTTCCGGGCCGCCGGGCCAGCCAAGACCCAGCATTTTGGCAACTTTATCAAACGCTTCACCGGCGGCATCATCAATCGTGCCGCCTAGTTTGCGGTAATGGCCTACGCCTTCCACTGCAATGCATTGGCAATGACCACCAGAAACCAGCAGCAGCAGGTAAGGGAAGGGGGCGCCATCGGGCACAACACCGGGTAGCCGCGCCGTAAGGGCATGGGCTTCCACATGGTTGACTGCTACAAACGGAATACCCAGCGCCAATGCCAGCCCCTTGGCAAAACCGCTGCCCACAATCAGCCCGCCAATAAGCCCCGGCCCGGTGCTGGCGGCAATGAAAGACAGAGTCGCGGGGGGGATGTTGGCATCCTGCAAAGTGGCCCGAACCAGATTCGGCAGTAGGGCCAAATGAGCGCGTGCCGCAATTTCTGGCACCACGCCACCAAAATCTGCATGCCCATCCTGAGAAATAACACGCTGCGCCAGCACGGTGCCATCAGGGGCCAAAATGGCGCATGCGGTTTCATCGCAAGAAGATTCAATGGCCAGTATTGGGCCATCTGGCCTGCGGTTTTGTGCGGTTTCGTTCATGGACGCATCATGCAAAACGGCGTATCCTTACGGTAACGCAATAGGTGGACGGGGGCGGAATGTTTTTTCGATCGCGCAAGTTTTTCAGACCAGCCGGGCATCATCACTTCTTGTCCTTTCTCTACTCCCGGTAATAGACACTCTTATGGATTCAGCCTACCCTTCCTCATCCGCCCCTTCTCCTGCGTTGCAGGAACTTGCGGCGGAAGCGGCGGCCCGCCAGAAAAAGGCAAGTGGCCATTCTGGGCGCCGCACCCTGCCTTTGCGTGTTGGCACGCGGGGTTCGCCCCTTGCGCTGGTGCAAACGCGCGCCTTCCTTACCACACTGACACGTTTCTGCCCCGTCTTGCGGGATATGGGTGCGTTTCAGGAACACCAGATTAACACCACGGGTGATCAGGTGCAAAATCGGCGTTTGGCCGAAATTGGTGGTAAAGGCCTGTTTGCAAAGGAAATTCATGAAGCCCTAGCCGATGGGCGGATTGATTTTGCCGTGCACAGCCTTAAGGACTTGGAAACCACGCTGCCCCCCGGCCTTGTGCTGGCCTGCACCCTTAAGCGGGAAGATGCGCGTGATGCCCTTATCCTTAGCCCCGGCCTTGCGCAGTCCGACCCGGATGATCCGTATTCCGCCCTGCCAGAAGGTGCGCTTGTAGGCTGCGCATCCGTGCGTAGGCAGGCACAGATGCTGCATGTGCGGCCAGACCTGCAATTTGGCCTGCTGCGTGGCAACGTGCAAACCCGACTCGATAAACTCGCTGCCCATCAGTGTCAGGCTACGTTGCTGGCTCTGGCCGGGCTAAAGCGCCTTGGCATGGCAGAGCGTGCCAGCATTGTGCTGGACCCCACAGTTATGGTGCCAGCCGCAGGGCAGGGCATTGTAGGCGTAACCGTGCGCGAAGATGATGTTGAACTGCGCGAACTGTTATCTGCAATTGAAGATTACGAGGCCCGCGCTGTTGCCACGGCAGAGCGTTCTTTGTTGGCGGAACTGGATGGTTCCTGCCGTACGCCTATCGGTGGCTATGCACAGCTTCTTCCCGCCGAGGAGGGCAAAGACCCCAAGCTGCATCTTACGGGCCTTGTTGCGCGTGAAGATGGGTCTTTCCTGTTAAAGCGTAGCATTACTGGCATGCCGGAAGATGCTGCAAGGCTGGGTAAGGAGCTGGGTGAAAGCCTGCGCAAAGATAGCCCTTCTGATATTTTTGAGGAAAACTGAGGTAACGCCATGCGTCCGCGTGGTGTGATTGTCACACGCCCGGAACCGGGGTTGAGTGAAACAATGGCAGCCGTTGCGGATGCAGGCTGGCTGCCATTGGCCTCACCTGCATTGGTTGTGCAGCGGCATACGCTGCGTCTGCCCCAAAAATTACCCGCAGCCATATTGCTTACCAGTGGGCAGGCTGTTTCTGCTGTGGTTGTAGCCGCACAGCAGGCCAAAGCGCTGGATATGCCGGTTTACGCAGTAGGGGATCGCACAGCCCAACGCGCGCGTGATGCCGGGTTTACATGTGTGAAAAGCGCAGATGGTGATGCCCGTGCGCTTGTCTCGCTTTTACAAACCCACCAACAGCCAGAACAAGGCAGCCTGCTGCTTTGCTCTGGGGCAAGGCAGGGCGTAGAGCTTGCGGCTTGGTGCAGGCAGGCAGGGTTTAAGGTTACGCGCCGCGTTGTGTATGCGGCCAAACCGATCCAGAAAATAACCGAACAAACGCGTACAGCCATTCAGGCTGCCAAGGTAGCGGTCGTTCTGTTTTTTTCAGCAGAAAGTGCAGCAAGCTGGTTGGCAGCTTTGCCAGAAGCCGAGCAAAAGCGGCTGACAGCGCAGGCGCGTGCGGTGGTGATATCTGGCCGTGTGGCAGATGTTTTGCGTAACGCAGGTTGGCACGATGTGCATATAGCGGCCCATGTTTCTGCCGCAGCGATTATGGAAGCTCTGGGGCTATATCACGTATAAAAAAACCTCCGCACCCGTAAGTGCGAAGGCTTTTTGCAACCCTTAAAGCAAAGGCAACGCGATTATGCGTGGCCTGCTGCTTCGGGGAATTCTGCGCGGCGTGCCTGCCACAGAGCCACAAAGTCGATCGGCTGCAGCACGATGGGCGGGAAGCCGCCATCACGCGTTACATCGCTGATGATGTTACGGGCGTAGGGGAAGATCAGGCGCGGCACTTCAACCAGTAGGATCGGTTCGATCAGTTCCTGCGGCGGGTTGGTAAGCGTTACGACAGCGGCGTAAACCAGCTCGGTCAGGAACACAGTGCGGCCAGCGGGGCCACCTTCCTTTTCCGGGGCTTCCTTGGCTTCTGCCTTAATGGACAGAACAACCTCGTAAACCATCTGGTCATCCTGCAGGCGGTTGGCCTGCACATCAATGTTCACGCCAATCTGGGGCTGGCTGCGCAGGGTGGCAAAAATTTCTGCACCAACCGGCACTTCAAACGACAGATCGCGGGTGTACTGCAAATTAACGGCAAGCGGCAGTGCGGGTGGGGCACTCTGTTCTGTTTCAGACATCGGTTCTGCTTTCGTCAGCTTCAACTTTGGATACCCTTCGCGGTAGCATGCCCGCAGGCATCCGCCAACTGTAAGCGGCATGTTTGGCAGGGTATCTGGGCTGTGCGGGGCGTTTTATGCGCGCTTAGGGGGAAAAATGTTGCCAGTCTCCATTTTCAAAACTCTCCCCTGTCAGGCTCAGCAAAAACCACCAATGAGAGACCACAAGAGTTTCGGATGCTCTGGCATCCTGCGCCATAATCTGGCGGAATTGTTGCGCCCGGTTTTCCAGGCTTGCGCTGCTTTCTGGCAGCGGAGACCACCAGTGTTCATCTATGTGGGCAAAATCCAGATGTGGCCATGCTGATGCTAAAACGGAGGCGGGTGTACCTTTATCGCAGGAATACATGCCGCGTTCGCGCACAAGCGGCATAATTTGTGGGGTAATGCCCAACCGCTGCGCCAAAGGCGTGGCGGTTTGCAGCGCACGTGTGAAGGGGGAAACCAGTATGCGCCGGATTCCCCTATCCGCCAGTTTCAGGCCCAGTTCCTGCGCGTGGGCCTTGCCCTCAGCAGAAAGATGTGGGTCTTCCAACCCCGGATCTCCCCCATGAAGGTTGTAATGGCGGTTGAATTCGCTTTCGCAGTGTCGCAGGATGATCATGATACCCGCAAGGTAGGAAGCATAATGCCCCTTTAGCAAGAGGGCAGGTGATTGTATCCCCCCATGCGCGTGACTATGTGATAAGTAACACGCGATTCTCCGGTTCTGTTTCATGTACTATGGCAGAACAGGCGCAAGGTTTTTGGTGGACGTAAGACAGATGGATTTTTCTCTCGGCCATTTCCCGGTCGATCTGGTGCTTCTGGCTCTGGTTGCGGCATTTCTGGTGCTGCGGTTGCGTAGCGTGCTGGGCAAGCGCGTGGGTATTCAGCCGGTACAGGTGCAGCTTCAGGTTCGGCCGGATGCAGCGCCCAGAGTGGTGGAAGGCAAGCCAGAACAGGCCGAAGCTGCGGCGGAATTTGATATTCCTGCCCCGGGTACGCGCGTGGGCACATTGCTGGCAGATATCCGGCAGAAAGATCCTTCTTTCACACCTCAGCAGTTTCTCAACGGTGCGCAAACTGCATTTGCGCAGGTAGTGGGTGCCTATGCACAAGGCAACCTGAATGTGCTGAAAACGTACCTGACACCTGCCGTTTTTTCTGCATTTGAGGCAGGCATTACAGCCCGCACCAATGCAGAAGAAACGCAGCGGACAGATGTTAAAGCCATTCGGTCTTTGGCAATTGAAGATGTGCGTCTAACACCCATGGAAGTCGGTACGGCAGCCGCTATTGATGTGCGCATTGTTTCGGACCAGATCAGCCTTGTGCTGAACAAGGAAGGGCAGCCGGTAACAGGTACGGATGCCGTAACCGAATTTTCCGATCTGTGGACTTTTGAGCGCTTGCTGGATGTAAATGGCAGCACATGGCGCCTTGCGGCGGCGCGTAGTGCGTGAAAGCTGCCAAAGGTAACGGGGCATCCCGCGCCAACACCACCCACACCAAACCACCACGCGCCCGCCGTTATAAAATTGGGCAGCAGGAAATAGTAATGGGTGATTGCCTGCGTGCGCTCAAGCGCGTGCCGGCGGAATCGGTGGATGTGGTTGTTACGTCTCCCCCTTATAATATCGGCCTGTCCTACCGCAGTTATCCGGACAGGCGGGAAGAAGAAGATTATCTGGACTGGATGCTGGAGGTTGCGCAGCAGTTGCAGCGCATCCTTAAGGATGATGGGTCATTCTTCCTGAATATTTCCGGCTCATCCGCACAACCTTGGTTGCCGTTTGAGCTGGCAGTGCGGCTGCGTGATCTGTTTGTGTTGCAAAACCATATCTCGTGGGTGAAATCCATTTCCGTGGGGGAAGATAGCTTTGGGCACTTCAAACCCATGAACAGCCAGCGGTTTCTGCACCGCGGGCATGAACATGTTTTCCACTTCACGCTGCACGGAGATGTGCGGCTTGATCGGTTACGTGCCGGGGTGCCGTATAAGGATAAATCCAACATTGCCCGCCGTGGCCACAGGCAGGATAGGCGCTGCCGGGGTGATACGTGGTTTATCCCGTATGAAACCGTGCGGGGCCGGGCAGAAAAGTTTGATCACCCCGGCACCTTCCCCGTAGCGTTGCCTGAACAGTGTATTCTGTTGCATGGGCGAGAAGGTGCGCGCGTGCTTGATCCATTTATGGGCACGGGCACCACACTGCTGGCTGCCCAAAGGTTGGGCTGTTACGGGCTGGGGATGGAGTTGGACCCGGAATACGTGGCTATTGCCCGTGCGCGGCTGAAGGATGATTTGGCGTCCTGAACGCCTCATCATCGAAAAGATTAATCATTAAAATAAAAACAATCGTTTGGACATATTGATATGTATCAAACACAATGCAGGTAACAGCGCATAAAAGCTATTCAATCAAGGCGTAGAAATTAGGAGACCGGGTTTTGAAACGATTAGTCGTGTCAGCAGTAGGTGTAGCTCTGCTGGCTTATGGTGGAACAGTCGCTTACCTGCAGCATTTTGACCACATTACAGCACCAGAATTACCAGCATCTTCCCCCACGCTGAAAGATCCCGTGGCGCTGGCAGCATTTAACGCCCTGCGTGAGGCGCGGTGTGATTACTGCCATGCCGAACAGCGCGATCTGCCGTTTTACTTCCGTGTGCCGGTTGCCAAAACGCTTATGGAAAAAGACCGTGCCAACGGGCTGCGTCATTTCCGTGTAGAACCAGTGCTGGATGCGTTTGAACAGGGCACTGTGCCTACGGAAGAGCAGCTTTCCCGCATTGAGGAAGTGATTACGCAAAACCGTATGCCACCCAACCTGTATCTGATGATGCACTGGCACGCCCACCTGTCCAATGCAGAGCGTGAAGCTGTGCTGAAATGGGTGCAGGATACACGCCGCAAAAACTACAACAACACAGGTGCGGCAGAGCAGTTTGCAGCAGAGCCTATTCGCCCTGTGCCAGAAAGCGTGGAAGCCAATCCGGCAAAATGGACGCTGGGGCGCAAGCTGTTCTTTGATAAGAGCCTGTCGGGCGATAACACGCTTAACTGTGCAAGCTGCCACGGGCTGGATACCGGCGGGGTGGATAATCTGGTTACAGCCACCGGCATTGGTGGGCAGAAAGGCCCCATCAACACGCCTACGGTGTATGATGCCTACTTTAAAATGGCGCAGTTCTGGAACGCCCGTGCCACCACGCTGGCAGATCAGGCCGCTGGCCCTGTTATGAATCCGGTGGAAATGGGTTCCCATAACTGGGAGGAAGTGGCCAACAAGCTGAACGCCAACCCGGAATACGCACCGCTGTTCCAAGAAGCATTTGGCCCCGATGCCAAGGTTGATGAAAAAACCATCACCACGGCTATTGGCGAGTTTGAAAAAACGCTGGTTACGCCAAATGGTGCCTTTGATGAATACCTTAAAGGCAAACCGGACGCCATTAGCGAGCAAGCTAAACGTGGCTATGAACGCTTTAAGGCCATTGGCTGCTCTGGTTGCCATACCGGCATTGGGGCAGGTGGCCGCGGCATGGAAATCATGGGTCTTGAAGGGGATTATTTCAAAGACCGTGGAGGCAAGCTAACGGATGCTGATGAAGGCCGTTACGCGGTGACACATGAAGCGGGTGATATGAACCGTTTTGTTGTGCCCAATTTGCGGAATGTTGAGCTGACAGGCCCATACTTCCATGATGGTAGCGTAAAAACCTTGGATGAAGCCGTGCGCAAAATGGCCCGTTATCAAACCCCGGATCAGAACATCTCTGATCAGGATGTAGCGGACATTGTGGCCTTTCTGAAAACGCTGACAGGGCGTTACGATGGCAAGCTGCTTACCAACAGCAATCCAGCCGCCAAACAGTAAATCTGGCGTAAAAAAAGCAGCCTTCTAAATGGAGGCTGCTTTTTTCTTTTCTTGAAAGATGGCCCGCAGGCAGGTGATAACCAAGCCTGGCGGGCCATTTTTGGTTTTAAGGCATGAAACGTAGAGGGTGATGTGAACAGGCGTCGGCGGCACTTGCAAGAGGGGGAAAAGGCGTTATGGGCGCTGGTCGTGCGGGATGTGGCCCCCCTGCATGTGGCCGAACTTGTGCCACCCGCTGCACAGAACGAACCAGAGCCACAGGCTATTCCGCGTGCGCAGGCTAAGGTGGGCAAAAAGTCTCAGGCCAGTGGGCTTATGGCGTCTTCATCTGGTGGTGGAAGCAGTGTGGCGGAAGCCGGTTATGGTTTTATGGCTCCGCGTGCTTCAACTGCGGGCCCACGTGTGCAGCAGGCTCCGCGCCCGGCAGAAACTATAGGCAAACGCCAACCCGGAGTGGATGATTACAGTTGGCGGCGCTTTACCCAAGGCAGTTTCAAAGTAGAGCGTCGGTTGGATCTGCACGGTATGGTGGCGCAGGAAGCTTTCCATCGGCTGATGGAGTTTATGGACGTGGCTACCCATAGGGGTTTGCGCTGTGTGGAAATTATTACTGGTTTGGGCACAGGGCAGGAAGGCGGAATTTTACGGCGCGAATTGCCGCATTGGCTGGAAAGGCCAGAAATCCGCCGCCGCATTCTGGGGCTTACATATCCTCATGCAGGCAACCGAGGGTCTGTTCGCGTATTACTGCGTCGGCGGCGTTGAAAGTAGCGCCGGGGGCGTGGCATCGCGCCAGCGGGGCAGGCTTTGGGCAAACCAGCGGCGCAGCGCCATCAGCACGTGTGGCTCGGGCATAAGTGTTTCATAAAACGGGATACCAGCCGTGCCAGCCAGAATGGTTTGGTTTTCTGCCAATGCGGCTTGCTGAATGGCTGGGTGGTTTGCGCATATTTCAGCCGCATGGCGCCATTGGGCAATACTGTCTGGTTGCGTAAGGGCAGGCAGCACAAGCCCAGCACGCAAGCTGCACGCTGCGGCAATGGCCCCCCAAGCAGGTAGCAGAAACGCAGGTTGGGAATATTTGTGTTCCTGTTGCAGCACAGTGAGTAGATCCGGCGGCAGATTGGGCTGGTGGATCTGCATATCGGGCCGGGCGTTATTGATAAACAGGGGCGTAAAACCCGCAGCCTGTAAGGAGGCAATACGGCTGGGATAGCTGGCATCCAGCGGCAATTGGATAACGTCTGTCTGGCCTGCCTGTAACGTGGCCATTGCGGCTTCTGGCGTGGCATGTCCGGCTACAGGCTGGGGGCGCAAGCCCAACATATCCAGCGCCAGAACGGTGGTTAGCTCTGGCCCTGTTAGTTTGGAAACAGCAACACGCGTAAGCTGTCCGGTTAGACGAGCACGGAAAGACTGATGCAGGCTTACGCGCCCTACGGCAACGCTAGGTTGTGCCACCAGAAACACCGGGGCCCAGCGTCGATAATCAAAATGAATACGCGGCCCACCCAACATGGCAGAAAGTATAGCCGTACCAGGCACCATAAGCCCAACAGGGCCGGGGGTTGTTTGCTGCTGTGTATCAAACAGATTAGCCCCGGTTATGCCATCCCATCCGGTTGTAGGGGTAAGCTGTAAAGGCGGGCTAAGGTGTAGTTCTTCTTCTAATGCAGGCGCCAGCAAACTGGCCCAACGCCCACATTCTGAAGAAGTGGCGCCACCAATAATAAGCGCAGATCCGCTATCCGCACTGGTAGAAAGGGAATCCTCCGCATGTGCTGTGTGCGTGCCCGCCATAATGGCCGCACCGCTGCCTAGCAGAGTGCTTAGAAACATGCGGCGCGAAAATTGCCGTTCAGGCATCACAAAAAGTCGGGGCTGATCAGCGTGGGGCAAGCGCGGGAGATCCTCTTCCTGTTTCTCCATCATATTAAGCGCATATGAGGGAAGAATCACGCGTGTTTTATTATGGCCATTTTACTTCGGGCGGCATGCTCATCAGAATGGCTTCTGTATGGCCGCCGGTTTTCAGGCCGAACAACGTGCCTCTGTCATGTAGCAGATTGAATTCCACATAGCGGCCACGGCGGATAAGCTGGGCCTCACGCTGCTCTGGTGTCCAGGGTTCCATCATGCGGCTGCGAATAATTTCGGGAAACACGTTCAGAAAAGCCAAGCCTACATCTTTTGTAAAGGCAAAGTCTTCCTGCACATCACCACTGTTCAGCCGATCATAAAAAATACCGCCCAAACCGCGGGGTTCATTACGATGGGGTAGGAAGAAGTACTTGTCACACCATGCCTTGAAGCGCGGATAATATTCTGGGTCATGCGCGTTGCAGGCCTGAGCAAAAGCGGCATGAAAGCGTGCGGCGTCATCCTGCGCTTCTGCGCTGTCGGGAAACATGGGGGTAATATCCCCACCGCCACCAAACCAGCCTTTGGTGGTGATAATCATGCGGGTGTTAAAATGTGCGGCAGGTACAAGTGGGCTGCACATATGTGCCACCAGGCTGATACCCGTGGCAAAAAATGTGGGATCTTCTGCTGCGCCGGGAATAGTGGCAGCAAATTCCGGCGTAAAGGTGCCCTGCACGGTAGAAACGTTTACGCCCACTTTTTCAAAAACACGGCCATGCATTACGCTCATCACACCGCCGCCGCCGGGACTGCCATCTTCGTTCTGGCGGTTCCAGCTTTTGCGCTCAAAACGGCCTGCGGCTTCATGGCCGGGTAAAACGGGGCTGTTCTGTTTTACGGCGTCTTGCTCAATGGCTTCAAACGCCGCGCAAATTTTGTCGCGCAGGCTTTCAAACCATTGGCGGGCTGGTTCCCTCAGGGCTTGGTGGGCAGAAACATCAGCGGTGTTGGTGGGCGTCATGAACTGTCTTTTCCTCATCGTCCTTGCCTGAAGCTGCCATCTGCTTACAGGCTTTCAAGGGGTGCGCTTTCTGGCGCATCATTGCAAGATGAACCCGAACATCGTTAAACCAACAGCAGCTCTGCACGGGGCAGGAACATGTACCCTATAAGTGGCGTAAGGGGAGAAAAGGGCAAGATGGCAGCAACACCAGCCCGCCATACGGAGCAGGCAGAAAAGGAAGCGCGTTCCTTTTTACAGCAGGCGGGTGCTTATGCACGCCATTATGGACGCCTGCCTTTGCCCGCAGATCTGAACTGGTGGTGGACCATTGGCGCCATGCTGGTGGCTGTTTTGGTGCTTATGCTGTTAACGGGGCTAACCCTTACACTGGCGTACACGCCAGATGCCTCGCTTGCTTTTGGGTCAGTTGAGGCCATTGAACGCCGAATGCCTTCTGGCTGGTTGCTGCGCGCCATGCATATGACAGGGGCCTCGGTTTTTATGGCGGCCTTGTATGCGCATTTGTTGCGTGGGCTATATTACCGCACCTATTTGCCCCCACGGCGCAGTATATGGTTAAGCGGATGTGGCTTGCTGGTTTTGGTAATGGTAACGGCATTTGCAGGCTATGTGCTGCCTTGGGGCCAGATGTCTTACTGGGGCGCAGATGTAGCCGCCAAGGCTGTAGGGGCTGTGCCATTTATAGGGCAGGGGCTGGAACAGGTTTTTCTGGGAGGTGAAAGCCCGGGCACACCCACATTGCACCGTATGTTCACCCTGCACTTTTTGTTGGCATTTGTTATTATCGGGTTGGTTTTGGTGCATGTTGCTGTTGTGCATGCAAAGGGAAGTTCCAGCCCTTCCGTTCAACCCGAAATACGCCGGAAATATCTGCCATTTTACCCGTATTTTACCACGCGGGATATTCTGGCCATATTGGTTATGGCCTTGGGTTTTGTAGCAGTGATGTGCTTTTGGCCGGGGCTGATAACAGAGCCAGCCAATTATCGCCCAGCCAACCCGTTGCATACTCCAGCCGATATTGAACCCGAATGGTATTTTCTGCCGTTTTACGGAATGTTACAGGTTGTGCCTTCCAAGTTTTGGGGGCTGCTTGTTTCTGGCGGTGCGGTGGCCGTGCTGTTTGCTGTGCCGTGGTTGGATAAAGGAAGCCGCATAGCAAACAGCGGCGTGGCACGGTTAACGGATGCCGGGGCACTGCTGGCATGCGTAGGGGCGGCAGTTACTGCCGCAGCGGCTGGCGTGCATCATGCCCAAGGTGGGTGGCTTCTGGCGGGGCAGGCTGCCTGTTTGGTTTATTATTTGTATTTTCTGGTTTTTCTGCCCTTACGCACCCGTTTTGCCGGGAGGGAAGTATAATGGGGCAGAAAATACGCCATACATTCTGGTTCCATGCCGGAGGGATGGTGCTTTTAGGCGCTTTGCTGCTGGGGCCAGACATTGCGCAGTCTGCACATGCGCAACCTGTTAAAGCGCCTGTGCAGGATTGGTCTTTTAAAGGGGCGCTGGGGCATTTTGATCTGCCATCTGTGCAGCGAGGATATGCCGTGTTTGCCGGGGTATGTGCCTCGTGCCACAGTTTGTCTGAAGTGCGTTTTTCTGATCTCACAGATATGGGGCTGACACTGGAAGAAGTGGGGGCTGTTGCCGCAACATGGCAGGTGGCAGACGGGCTGGATGCCGAAGGGCGGCTTAAGCACCGTAATGCCCGGCCAGATAATGCGCTTTCATCCTCCTATTCCGGGCCGGAAGCTGCGCGTGCGGCCAATGGGGGCGTGGTGCCGCCTGATCTTTCGCGCATTGTGCAGGTTTACCCCGGTGGGGCAGATAGGCTTTTTGCGCTGCTCACGGGCTATAAGCCAAATGCGGTGCGTGTGCCGGGCAAAGGGTTTGCCAATTCCTTCGCTATTGGCCATTACACCGCCATGCCGCCGCCTTTGCGTGAAGGTGCGGTAAAATATGCAGATAACACCCCCGCAACCGTTACGCAGGAAGCGCGGGATGTTACCACCTTTCTTGCGTGGGTTTCTGCACCGCATCAGGATACCCGCCGCCGTGTTGGCATAGGTGCAGGTTTGTATCTGTGCTTCCTTGCCGTGTTGTTTGTGATTTTAAACCGGAGACTCTGGTCGCATGTCAGAAAATGAAACTGTGGAACCCGTTATTGGCCTGATAGGCGGGTCTGGCCTGTATGATATTGACGGGTTGGAAGAAAAGGAATGGCGCACGGTAGAAACGCCTTGGGGCCTGCCTTCTGACCAGCTTCTTTTCGGGCGGCTGGATGGTGTGCGCTGCGTGTTTCTGCCGCGTCATGGCCGCGGGCACCCCATTCCACCCTCACGCCTGAATTATCGGGCCAATATTGCCGCCATGAAGATTTCTGGCGTGACAGACATTGTCTCACTTTCCGCTGTGGGGTCTTTGAAAGAAGAACTGCCGCCGGGGCATTTTGTGGTGATTGATCAATTTATTGATCGCACTATTGCACGTACCAAAAGCTTTTTTGATACAGGCTGTGTCGCGCATATTTCCATGGCAGACCCATTGTGCAACCGTGTGGGCGATGCGCTAAAGGCACAGGCAGATAAGCTGGGCATTACCGCAGTGCGTGGCGGCACCTATCTGGTTATGGAAGGTCCGCAGTTTTCAACCCGTGCAGAAAGCGAGCTATACCGGAGCTGGGGTTGCTCCGTTATCGGCATGACCAACATGCCAGAAGCCAGCTTAGCGCGTGAAGCCGAAATGTGTTACGCCACGGTGGCTATGGTGACAGATTATGACTGCTGGCACACGGAGCATGACAACGTAACCGTAGAGAGCGTTGTAAAAACCATGCAGGCGAACTCGGCTAATGCCAAGGCGCTGATTAAAGCTGTTATTCCTGCTTTGGGTGGCAAGCGCCATAGCTGTAGCGCAGGCTGTGATCATGCATTGGAACACGCTATCATGACAGCGCCTTCTGTGCGTGATCCAGAACTGGTGGCAAAGCTGAAAACCATTGCGGGCCGCGTTCTGTAAAATTGTAAATACAAGGCATGAAGTATCAGGTTTTTAGTGCTTCATGCCTTAAGTTTTTAAGGTTTCCTTAAAAGCAGGAAAACTGTGGCGCATGGCAAAATCAGCCCGGATATCTGTCTCTTTGCTTATGGTGTGTTTGTTTGCTGGCACTGTGTCTTCAGCGCAGGCGCATCGGGTTGTAAGATTTTGCAAACCGGATGATTTATCAGTGCAGTTTGATAACGGGCAAGGTGAGTTTGATGGCATGTCTCACAGCGGGGCATGGGTTGTTCTTTTTAACCGCAGTGCTACGCGCTGTGCTGTGCCTGCGTTGCCAGTTATACAGCTTGAAAATGCTCAGGATCATGTTCTTGCGATAGGTAAAGCAGCGCAACTTGCCCCTAACCAACAGCCGAGCCAGAAAATACTTAAACCCCACATGCAGTGGCGGGCCAGCATGTATTGGGTTTCTGGCAACGTGTATGATGGGGGCCAATGTGTTTCACCCACTCGTGCTGTGTTGAAACTTCCTCTGGGTGATGTGGTCGTTAATTTTCCAGCATGCACATTATGTGGGCCATCCCAAATGCCACTTACGTTTGAGCAAGGGCAATTGCAGCAGGCAGCGCGTTAATAAGGCAAAGCGTGTTCAAAACTTAATGCTGTGAGTATTGCAGCGGCATCAGGGGTGCACTGTTTTTTATTGCAGGCTGTTCACCTTTTCCAATTTCTCCTTTAGGACGCCTCCAAACCTTTAACCGGAGAGCCGGATAGTTATGCCGCATGTTTTTCTTCCTGTACTGGCGTTTGCTGCTGCGTGGGGTGTTCTTGTTTTAACACCGGGCACGGAAACGGCCCTTATTATCCGGCTAAGCATCAGTGTAGGGCGTACAACCGCTATTGGTGCGGTGCTTGGCATTGCTGCTGGCCTTACCTTGTGGGGGATTGGCACAGCAGTTGGGTTAAGTGCGCTTATTGCGGCATCTCATACATTGTATCTTGTGCTGGAATGGGCCTGCGCAGGATATCTGCTCTCTTTAGCTTTTCGGTTGTTGGTTAATGTCCTGCGTTCCACGCCAGAGACAGAAACGGATTCCGAAAATAAGGCCCCCAAGGCATTTTGGTCTGGCTTCCGGCGTGGGATGTTTACCACAATTTTAAACCCCCTTGTTGGGGTGTTTGATCTTACAGCCTTTCCACAGTTTATTCCCGCAGATGTTAACGCCGTAACATACGCGCTTTTACTGACTGTGGTGCAGGCTGTGTTAATACTGACATGGTATTTTACATTGGCCTTTACAGCACTGTTCTTTAGCCGCTTTCTTACTAACCCGTTTGTTATTCGTGTTCTGGATGGGTTAACGGCCTTGGTTTTTATTATTTTTGCCGTAAGGCTTGTTATAAGCGGCTAATGGAGAACGGTTAAGAAAACTTTCGGAATCTCTTCATGTTTTTCTGAAAACGGGATTCCTTGGTTTTCTGCTGCATGGCAATTAAATGCCGGAAAGCAACAGACATAAGCGCACAGCCAATAACAAACCCTACAAGGGTGAACATTACCAAGGCAGATGTGCTGTAAACAGCCCATGATCGGGTATCGGGCAGGGCGTCCCATATGGGTTTCAGCCAGCTTATACTGTGCGGATCATGCACCGGTATGTTCGCACGCAGCATGGCATCCTTAATAATTACCATTAAGGTTAGGGGTAATGAAAGCGCCATTAAAAAAGCACCAGATACCCATAGCAGAATGTATCTTCGTTCCTCTGTGCACATTTCATTTTTTCCCTTACATGTTCTTGAGATCATGCAATTGTGCATAAGTAACGCCACAGCTCTGCTTGAAGTTGCGTGCTACGGAAAGGTAGGGAGATACTTTGGCTTTCTGTTGCAAAGTATTTTTTGAGTATCTATTGAAAATAGTTGAAAGTTTTTGTTGAAACGGCAAGCTAAAATAAATTACGGCGGATAGGCCTGCGTGTAGCAGGCCCTCCACCATAAAATTTTAGAGGTGTGTGAACAGGCTTTTTTCCGTCAGGCGAGATTTGGGCAGCTTGGCGTTAAAATCTGCATCGGAATGATAACCGAGAGAAACCAGCACAGCGGGGGTAAGCCCTTTTTCTTTCAGCCCCAGTTCTTTATCCAAAACGGCGGCATCAAACCCTTCCATAGGTGTTGCATCTACCCCCAGAAACCCGGCTGAAAGAAGCAGAAAGCCGAGTGCAATGTATGTCTGCTTTTGTGTCCATGCCGTTAGATCGCCTTCCTGTTCATGCAGGCCGACAAAGGTGTTCCGCCCTTTGGTAATGGACTCTTTAGTGGCGTCATCTGCATAGCGTCCGTCTATCTGCTCCTGATCGGTAATGGTCTGGAGGTATTCGGCGGGCAGGCTGGTGCGAGCGCAGAGCGCGATAACGTGGGATGCATCTGTAACGCGTGAGAGATTAAAAGCGAACGGGCCGCTGGTGGCTTTGGCAATACGGGCTTTGCCTTCATCATCATCAGCAACAAAAAAATGCCACGGCTGAGAGTTTACGGAAGAAGGGCTATAGCGCAGCGCTTCCAGTAACTGGGCAAAGATATCTGCCGGAATTTTGCGGGTTTTATCGTAAGCTTTGGTGGTATGCCGATGGGTAAGGGTTTTAAGAAGCGTCACGGCTGCTCTCCTAAGCTTTATCAAGGGGGTAACGGTAAGCGTAACTTCGTAACCCCAAAAGGTCACGGGGCTTTACGTTAATAAATGCTATGCTGAGGAATATGCAGCCAAAATAGAGTGGAAGCTTGGCTGCAAAAAGCGGCTTACAGCATGGTGTGCGCTACGCGGCAAGCTGCCAGATCCCATACTGCGCATCCAACGGATTTAAAGAACACGGGCTGCGTTGGGTCTGGGGGCGTATCCAGTGCTTGTGCCAGTGCGTGCACATTGTTCCAGTTTACGCCTGCTTGCAGAATGTCTCCGGCTTCTGTTGGCGCGCCAACGGGGTCATCCACATAAAGCTGGCTGGCACGTACAGTCTGTGGCGCAATTTCTGCCATATCGGGGCGGTAGGCGCCTACGCCAATAACAAGGCAGTGCGAATCAGCTTTTCCATCATAAATGGGGGTTGTGCTGGCTGTGGTGGTTATCACAACGTCAAATGGAGTTTCTCTGGGGGCTTCTGGGCGTAGTGTCAGTAAGTGCGTTGCGTGCTGCTTGCAAAAATGCTCTGCCCGTTCTGGGGTGCGGCCACGGATAATAACCTCGATGCCCGGATACAGGGCGCAGAGCGCCTCTACATGCGCAAAGGCTTGGGTGCCTGTGCCAATAAGCAACACCCGATTGACTGCGCCAGTAGCAAATGTGCGTATACCCAGCATGCTCATGGCTGATGTCCGGCGCATTGTTACGGTGGGGCCATCCAGATTGAAAAGGAAGCGCCCATTATGTGCATCTGCGCATGTAATGATGCCCTGTATGGTGGGAAGGTGGAGCGCAGGATTGTTGCCAAAAATTGTGAGTATTTTGGTGGCAATCAAATCTTCCGCCACGGTTGGCATACACATGAGCGTGCCATTGCCATCTTGCGTAGGAACAACGGTGCGCGGAGGGCAGGTAATGGCACCGTTTGCGTAATCGCGCACGGTGCGGGCCAGCATGTTCACCAATGCTGGGAATGGTAAAAGTGCCTGTGTTTCTGGCGCACCATAATATTGCATGTGGGGTGTGTTCCATATTTTCAGTTCAGGATGATGGCGCGGATTGCACTGCGCAACACAATGCACGTCAAGGTGCAAGAACCTGAAAAATATGGCGCGCTACAGTGTTGAGGTGGTGCCAGTGCGTAATCTTCGATGAATTGGAAAGATTCTGAATAATTCTGGCAGAGGTATATCAGCTATGTGGAATGTGATCGAAACTGCTGTGGTCTAGGAACGCTATCTCTGTGGGATAGGACTGGGAAGCGTTGTGATGATATTCATTATGGAAATGACCGTAATAGGGTTTGTAGCATCTCTGCTGATAGCAAAAACAACTGATGCCTTAGCCAATGTTGTCAATATCTGGCCTGAAGATTGGGGATGATCTTCTTTATCAAGAGGATAGAGCGTTAAACGCGATGTTTCCGCTTATGTGCGGTCGCCTTGTAAAAGCAACTTGTGGGCCGATAAGGTGTTTATACGTTAACAGGTAGGGGAGAAGCATGGTGCAGCGCGTAATTGCCGGACTGGTGCTTGTTGGCCTTCTGCCTATAAGTGCAAATACTGTGTGCGCTCAGAATACGGGCCAGAATCAGCCAGAAAAACCGCCCACCACCTATTACTGGCATAACTGGGCGGATCATAACGGCGTAAGCCATATGACAAAGTGCCCACTCCATCATTATACTCTCAAGACAATGAACAAGCCTGCGGCACCTCAATGGTCAGATGAGCTTTTCAAAGGAGAAGCCCGGATTATTTCAACAGTGCAGCCCGACCATTGGAACGGTGTTTGGCATACTGATCCCAAGGTGCAGTGGATTATTCCACTGCAAGGCACGTGGTTTGTTCAGGCAATGGATGGCACACGTGTTGAAATGGGGCCGGGGGATATATCTTTAGGTGAAGATCAAAGGACACTCCCTGATGCGCAGGGGCATAAAGGACACTTGGGCGGGAATGTGACATCCGGCCCGGTAACGCTGATAGTGATTCAGTTGGCCGAAGCGCCTACAGTGGATGAAGCATGCCGCTTCAAATAAAATATCAGGCTTGAAGCACTTAAAATA
Source organism: Acetobacter sp. DmW_125128 (assembly GCF_008704325.1). Taxonomy (NCBI): domain Bacteria; kingdom Pseudomonadati; phylum Pseudomonadota; class Alphaproteobacteria; order Acetobacterales; family Acetobacteraceae; genus Acetobacter; species Acetobacter sp. DmW_125128. Next base: position 119,861 of record NZ_VHOP01000019.1, read on the forward strand.
AGGCGCAAGTGAACGCAACGCGCACATCACTAGGGTGTGTCGTCAGTTAGTTCCTCATGATGGTTGAAACGAGTTGGACGGCTGTAAGGAGGGTTGATTCCGGCTTGTTGTAAAGTGGAAAAAAGATTGTCACCTGCGATGACGCTGCTTCGGTTGGCACGATAGAAGGGTGACACCAGCCGTATCTTCAAAATCGTCCGGATGTGCCGTGAGAGGCATGGACACGACATCGTCGCTCCGACGATGGTCGGCATAAACGAACCTCAAATAGTAAGACTGGTCGTCGTTCGAAGGATCGCCATCAAACATTTTGTTCCATTCCAGCAGATCGCGCCGAAGTGGCGATCCGACGCCGTCGCTTCGGGTCCAGACCGCCGACACACAGGTTGAAACACGCTCGACGCGCATGATCAACCGCCCATTGAGAAACGCTTTTCCATCGAGCTCCTCGTTGAACATCGTATTGCCGTAGTAAGACTGTTCCTCCAAAGACTCCGGCTTGGTGCCCGCGTGTGCGGTGCCACCGATACAGACAGCGCAAATCAGGCTTAGGATAGCGCGGATCATTAATATCGTCCTTCCAGTAGAAGCATGGCCTCGTCGTGCCGTCTCTTGACCAGCCCCCTCAAGACCTTGCCTTTCGAGCGCACCTGCTCCTCGATTATTCTGACGGCCTTGCGTTTGTCGCCGCTGTTGATAGCAGCACGGACGCCCGGCCAGCCTCGTCCTGGATTGTAGACGAACGAGACGAGGGCATTGAACTCGTTTTGTGTCAGGTAGACATGGGTGCCTCGACGAACGATCGCCTCGTAGCTCGGGAGATTGACTTGTAGAAGGTAACTCTGCTGATTGTTCGTCAGATTGACGAGATTTTTATTATCCCGGGCGAACTTCCTAGCCGCTTCGCCACGCAGGCCAGCACCCGCTGCCGCCTTAGTCGCCAGATCTGGGGGGATTTTTATGGACCGCAATTTCTGCTCGACCTCCGCCCGGGAACGGTCGCGCATGTCATAGCCAGGTCCAAGCGTTACCCCAGACGCCCCGCCCGGCCAGTGCAGATGGTTGCTGACACCCCTTTACTCTTCATGGCGTTCAATAAAACCGCGTCCTTGAAGCGATGTCTTAGTCGCGCTGGGAGCACGTGACGATTCTGACGGTGACCGGGTGTAGGACGGATTACAGGTACAGTTTGAGCCAGACATGTTTCCTCATTTCTTGTGGCTTGATGCCACAGGTAAGCTAAAAAGTTAATCAGCATGTAGCCAGACCTTTGGCCCGGTTAGGGGGTTTCTGGTTTGGCAGATAGCGTCTGACGATGCTGATGCGTTGGTATTCGATATGATGTGTTCTGCAATGCAGACACAAAAAGCCCGCCGGGTCAGGGGGCTTTGCGTGGCGTGATTGATCCTTGCCATAGCAATTTTGGAGAGGATCATGATTTTGTTGGAAAGTCCGGATCAGTGGGCAGCACTGCCGGAACTGTATTTAATATGTAGCAAAAACCGCGCGCGGATACCAAGTGGGAAATAGACTGGCTGAACGCCACCAATGTCTCGTTTTGAGAAATTTTTAGTCACTCGCACATTTCCAACATGAGGGCGGAGCAAAGCGCTTTTATCTGTTCACGCGGCTCTTGGTTGCGATAAGTGGAGCGATCAGATATTTTTCTGCCTTAATCTGTGGGGACAAAGCACAATGACTTCTCCCTTTTTTCCGGTCTGATTACTATTCAGGAACAGGTGGATGGGGAAATTTCGACGCTCTCGTTTTTTCGGATCACTGGTTGAACCGCGCAAAGACCGGGAAGGCTGGCTTCCCCAGCGTAAATTCGATCGACTGTGCCGCAGGGAATATGCCGCGTGGCGCATGTGGCGCCGCTTAAGAGGCATTGCATTGATAATCCTCTGCTTTCTGGGCTTCTGGGCCATGACTGCTGTATCATCGTTTCTAAATGGTCATCGTCAGCCATTGCCAGCACATGTTTCGCATCATCACAAGCAGCATATGGCGAAGACACACGGCATCCACGAAAGCCGCACGTAGCGCACGCTGATGTAAGATTTCTGCTTTTCCGGGGTACTCAAATCCTCTTTTCGGGGAGACCTGCACAAATATATTCATTCATTTAAGCAGTATGTCTAATTCATCATCTTCTGTTCATGTCATTTCAGGTCTTCCTAGATCTGGATCTACTCTTTTAGCAGCACTGCTGCGGCAAAATCCTCAGATTATTGCTGCACGTCACAACACGCCCGTAATGCCAATGCTCATTCGGATAATGTCTCTTATGAGTGAGGGAGAATACCGGACAGAATTCAAGAACGGACAATGGCAGCAATTGATGCGGGGTATTGTTCGTTCTTATTTAAACCCCGGTGCCCAGAATCATGTCATGCTAGACATCAATCGGGAATGGTGCGCGCACGCTGGATTGCTAAATAGTCTTTATCCGCAGGCAAAGATTATCTGTTGTGTGCGTGATCCTGTCTGGATACTTAACTCGTTTGAACATCTTATCACACGGGATCCTTTGTTGGGATCACAGTTGGTGCCGATTGCACATCGAGGAAATCAGCATGACCGTATTGATTACCTCGTATCGCGTGATGGGGCCTTCGGTTATGCGTGGCGGTTACTAACAGAAGTATTTTTTGGCCCATTTTCGGATAAAGTTATTTTTGTAGACTATGACAGGTTCGTTAGGGAACCTGGATTTGTCATGGAGCGCCTCACTCAACTCTTGGGTATTCGTCCTTTTGCATATAATTTCGAGCATATAGAAACACCGGATGCTGCTGCATTTGATGCCGCACTTGGCACTCCAGGCTTGCATTGTCTGCACCAAAGTGTGGTGGCCAGTCGAAAACGATTGATTTTGCCGCCTCATATCGTGGAGCGCATGGCACATCAGATGTTCTGGCGAAAACCAGATTTAAATTCAGGAGGCGCCGTAGTTATCGCCTGAGACGAGGTATCCGCCGGAGTTCGGAAGGATTGATGCCAAATTGCTTACGAAACGCTGCTGAAAAATGCCCAGGATTTGCATAACCTAGCCGTGTTGCAATGGTTAGTATGGATTCATCATCTTTAACAAGCTGGCGGTAAGCTTCGTGCATGCGTTCTTTTTGAAAAAGCGCGTAGATGGTACTGCCAAACAGCATACGAAAATGTCGTTGCAAGCGTGAGACGCTCATTCCCGCATGACGGGCAAGCTGATCCACGCGGGGTGGCGATGCAAGATCTGCCAGCAACATATCGCGGGTATCGTTCAATCTGCGTATTTCGCGTTCGGATAACGAGATATTGGGAGGTGTAATATGGCAGATCTGTTCAATGAGCGACCCCATAAAAGACAGGCTTTGTCCGAGCATTTGCAACTGGCTGCCTGGCTGTTTAGGGCTTGTGCCTACGCTTCGTAATGCATTTGCAAAAGAAAGAAGCTGCCGTCCGCCACGAACCTGATTAAAATAATGGCCAGAACGCAGTTTCTGATCAAGACATGTTGCATCTTCAGCTGACAGACTGGCCAGAGTTGTGGGGCTGAGTGTGATTGTTACGCCAGTTCCGGCCCCGGCTGTTTTTGTAAAATCAATGCGACATCCAGGACGATATGCAACATAGGCATCATCGGGCCTGCTTAGGGTATCGTAAGTTGTCAACCCATCCCAACACCGTGTTGCCATATGAGAATTTCCGCCTGTGTAGGCTCCAAAATAGATCAGGTCATCATCATGGTAGGCGGAATAGCTGAAGTCATGTTTGGTTTGTGCGTCCCAATACAGGATTTGTAGGCCGGTCTGAAGAGCAATCAAGCGCGTATAAGCGTTGAGTCTTATCATGGAAGATTGCGTTGTGTCTGTTTGACTACTTTCTGGTGCATCTAGTGGGGGATTGGTCTCTATGCTTTTTTTTGTCATCGTTATGACGCTTCTCTTGGTTTAAAAACGATAGAAATTGAAATTATATCTTGAAGAATGATAAATTATATTTCTTGAAATGTTATTCTGTCTATTAAGCAGCCCAGTAATGCTGCAAGACACCTCCAGCTCCAGATCACCAGCCGCATTCATGAAAAACGCGTGATTGCGAATACGATTGTCTCCAGTTTAATGTCTGCGCATTAAATACCATAGGTTTGAAGATTTCCTCAACCACGTTAATCCAGAGATACATGATTTTGGAAAACTTGATGCGGTCAACATCATCGATCGCATACGTGCCGTATGCCGGTATCAAGCAAATCCGCCGCTGTGGCTCCAAGGGTTTTTGAAGGTGGCTTCTGGAAAAGCACAGGCAATCTGGTAGGCAATAGGGGTTTTGGGGCCAACATTGCAAACTTGGAGGCCATAGGCTTGGGAGAGGTTTTTAAAAGGAGACGCATAAAGAGGAATGGCGGCTCCTTTATTACTGTGTTTCCCGCAATTATTTTCACGCCTTTGTCTATGCGCCAAGTCCCTAAGCTATGGCTAGAGGCCGTATGGCTTTTCTAGTCGTGTCGGCTTACGCCTTCATGTCGAACATCTGTGTGTGGTTAAACGCCCTGTCGTTTCATTCTTCACATCGAAGGAAGACGTCGAACGTGCTATTCACAAAATGCTCAAGGATAACGGCCCCAGAATTGATCGCTGGTTCAAGAACGCCAGAGATGGAAAAACAACCCAGTTTGACGGATATACCTCAGAAAGGGGAACTGTCGTCATCGAGAATGCCAATCGGCAGCGCAAGGCTGCGCGGCACATTCAGGTTACACTTATCAAAAAAGAACATAATGGAATGAGTTACTATGTCCAAACTGTTAAACTATACTAAATATGATATTCTCGACATGTTTCCGCGTCTCACTAATCTGGGCGCCAGCTCGTTTGGCGAGGATCCTGAGCTTTTTGGCGATACGCTATTCGAGGTCATTGAAGATGCGCCGCGGGGCACTGGTCTGCCGTTCAAACAGCAGGCAGTCAACGAATTAAGGACGTTACTGGCCTATAGCGATGTAGATCTCGATCGTGTCAGTTGGGCTGTGCTCAGCATAAACCCCACGGCGGATGTTGAAGAACCACCCAACTGGGGCAATTTTCCAAGCCTGCGGGCGTTCTGGTCAGCCGTTCTGCACGCTTTTGAAAATGATCCCGAAGTGCGGGCGGGAAAAGAGATTGACCCCGACATGTAAGATGGCACCCTAAGAGCCCAAGGCTACCTGCGTTTTGGGAAGGGTGCATTTTCATGAATGCCAAGATGGCGCAGGCCGGATATTGACAAATTAACATATGAGGTGATTCCCAATTTTGGGGAATTTGGCCTTAAATGGCAGTTTTACGGTGCTTTTTGTTGATTCCCAAAGAGGCATGATTCTGGCGGGAGACGCTCTTACACTCGGGTTGGGTGCCTACCTACATCTTCGTAATATGCCGCAGCAGTTAAGCGGTATATCCGCCTATGTGGAACTGAGCGGGGGCTTATCTTCGATAGTTCAAATGTCAGCTTTGAGGGAAGCGGATAGTCTGTTTTTGGAATGCCAACACATGGAAACAGACATTTCTGTATTCCATGTTGGTGAATACCCGGCTCCTACACGTTGCGGTCAATCTCTTTTCCTGCCTGCACTTCGGGGTCATTTTCAAAAGCGTGCAGAACGGCTGACCAGAATGCTCGCAGGCTTGGAAAACTGCCCCAGTTGGGTGGTTCTTCAATATCCGCCATGGGGTTCATACCAAGAACAGCCCAACTGACGCGATCGAGATCTACATCGCTATAAGCCAGTAACGTCCTTAATTCGTTGACTGCCTGCTGCTTGAACGACAGGAAATGACCCCGCGGCGCATCTTCAATGACCTCGAACAGCGTATCGCCAAAGAACTCAGGATCCTCGCCAAACGAACTGGCGCCCAGATTAGTGAGACGCGGAAACATGTTGAGAATATTACGAGTGGTATAGTTTAACAGTTTGGACATAGTAGCTCATTTCATTATGTTCTTTTTTGATAAGTGTAACTTGAATGTGCCGCGCAGTCTTGCGCTGCCGATTGGCCCTCTCGATGACGACAGATTCCCTTCCAGAAGTATATCTTCAATACCTGTCTTGGTTCCCGTTTGGGTCTTCTTAAGCCAATTATCAATATTACGGCAGGCCAGTCTATGGCTGACCTGATGTAGACTGAGGTGTATTGGGTGCATGCCGCCAATATCTGTTAAAGATATGGTAAGTTTATCTTTAGTTGATTGCTCTGGCGGCCATTTGCTTACAGTGATTGTTCTTTAAGAATCACAAATTATGAATATTTAAAATGGCGGAATATTTTATCTGCCGTGTCAACAAGTTGTGCATGGTGAATTAAATAAACACCCGTAGTAGCGGCAGCTTCTCTGGCTGGAGCGGAGAAGGTTGAGTTTGTGACAACAATAGCTGCTTGAGCACCTTGGTAGGTTTTAGCTGTGTAAACTTGCTGAACAGCGGCATTTCCAACTGTTCCACTATAAAGTTTGCATTGTACAACAATCTTCATGCCTTCTTTTTGCGCAATAACATCTGCTCCTTGATCACCACTTTGTTTTGTAGCTTGGGCATCCCAACCGGCATTTTTTAGAAGCAGCGCGCAATACTGTTCATAATCGAAGGGGTCCATGCGAGGGTCAAAAATGGTTGGATTACTGCGATATACAGTTGTGGATGTGCTTGCTTCCAAGGGTTCGGAAGCAAGCTGCTCAATTAAGCATCCGGCAGCAACACGCAGCTTATCACGTCTTTTTTCATCTTGTATGCGAGGAGAGATGATTGGAGAAATACGCGTGTTGATAAAGTAATTGATTTCTTTAGCCCATTTTGTGACATCAACTGTCCCATATGCATCAGATGTTAATTTCTGCGTTATTGCGATTTGAAGATTCTTTTTTTGCGTATAAATCTCAGTTCTTATTAAATCCCAAGTTGCTTCATATTTATTCTTTCTGACCTTATGGCGAAAGAAGATAAAAACCATTACAAGAACAGCGAGAATAATCATCCACAGGAAAGATTTACGGCTTTCTTGCGCATGGGTAGGAGTTACAGGAGATGTGTATTCTGGCTTGCTTTTTGAGGTAACATGTACAGCAGCCGATGAAGTCATGAGTTTGGTGGCATCATCGTCGGAAAGGAAGCCTGTTGGGTTATGGTCTCCTGTATTTTTTTGCCATTTTATAATAGCTGCACGCGTGCTTTCCCCATACACACCATCAGCAACACTTCCTGCAGGCATATAGCCGAGATTAATAAGTTGTTGCTGTAATTTGATATGTTCATTGATATCTCGGTTAGCTTCTTCCAAAGGAGCGCCCGATAATTTTGTTTTATATTTATTTGTAATTTCTGCCATTTTGGAAATGTAGCAATCAGGATCTGCTTTTGGTGTTTCTTCTCCATGAGCAGACGGATCTATGCAGGCTTTTAAGGCGTTATCATCCGAGATAGCTTGCTGCTTAAGGGCTTTCCAGCCAGTTTTTCCAACAATCTGACGCAGTGCGTAGTATGTTTGATCAAAGATCAACTCATGCTTTGCAGCACTGCTGTTTTCACACAGCATTGTAGCGATACTATCTTTGGAGTGATCAACATGACAATCAAAATCAGGATTGTAATGCCCGAATGCTTCTAATCCACCAGAGCTTTCAGCTACGGCGGGATGCACCAAAGATGATGCTTCAGAAGAAAATTTTGACGAATGATTTCCATCAAAATGGGAGAAAATAAAAATACCGCCAAAAATAATCGCAATACCAACAATGCCACTTAAGCGTTGCTCAGCTTTCTTACGGCGATAGTATTGTCTGTTATAGGCCGCTTTCTTGTAGTCTCTAGCCCAGAATGGTTTTGAGCTTCTGCGGCCCATAATAACCCTCCCCAAAAAAGTTTCGTCATACCCTTGGAAGAAAATTTTGGGGAGTCAGAGGTTACAATCCTACCAAGTCACGGCATGATTTCGTCTCGGGATATATCCGGCATGGGCTAGGCATATCGGGAAACCATAGCGACCGCTATCTTTTTGTTTTTACTGGATATTTTTCAGAAAAATGGTGGAGGGAGTTTCTTTCAAATGAGCGTCCCACGTTGTTCCCTGACGTTCCAAAATGTGTATATTTTCTAAGGTGTTAATTCACTGAGAGTCCACGGTCGTTCATGGGCGTTCCTCCCAATTCCAGTTGTTAAGGGGGGTAACAAGAGGGGTAAAATCAATGAGTCGCCTTCCTCCCAATCAACTGTCTGCCTTGAAAGTATCCCGGCATAAAAGTGGGGATTTGTGTGACGGAGGTGGGTTGTGGCTCGTTGTGACGGGTGGCTCTCGGCTATGGGAGTTTCGTTTTAAATCTCCAGTCACAGGCAAGCGCCGTCAGATGAGTTTGGGCAGTGCATATTCACTGTCTTTGGCTGATGCGCGAGAAAAGGCTGCAATAGTGTCGCGGCATGACTGAAAACCGCCTGGATCCAATTATTGAACGGGAAAAGGAAAAAGCAGCGCGTGAGTTGGAAAAGGGGCTTACGTTTGCAGAGGTGGCAGCCCAATACATCAAGGCACAGACGCCTGCGTGGAAAGATCATCGCTCTCCTGCGGTGTGGACTTCATCCCTTACGCAACATGTATTTCCTATTTTCGGTGAAAAGAGCGTTCGTGATGTGGATACTCAAGATGTGCTCACAGCCCTCCGTCCAATTTGGACAGAAAAAACTGAAACATCAGGGCGCATACGCGGGCGTATAGAACGCATTCTGGATTATGCACGTGTGCAGCAATGGCGTGAGGGAGAAAATCCAGCTCGATGGCGCGGGCATCTTTCTGTCATGCTTCCAGCACCATCCAAAATTACTAAGGTGCAACATCACAAAGCAGCGGAATGGAAAGACATTTCAGAAATTATGAAAGCTCTTCAGTCAATTAACGGTATGGCAGCTAAAGCCGTTCGGTTCTGTTGTTTAACAGCGGCACGCTCTGGAGAGGTTCGTAATGCTGTGTGGTCTGAAATTGACCTTTCTGAATCTCTTTGGGTTGTCCCGGCAGAAAAAATGAAAGCTGGGCGAGAGCATAGAGTCCCGTTGTCTGGTGATGCAGTCAAAGTCTTGCAAGAGGTCTTGCCGCAAAGAGATGCGGTTGCTGGAGATCTTCTCTTTCCTGGCGCAAAGAGGGGAAGGCCTCTTTCAGATGTAGCCGTCAGTAAGGCTCTGCATCATGCTGCTGGTACCAAAGAGGTGACTGTGCATGGTTTGCGTTCCACATTCCGAGATTGGGCTGGGGAGACAAAAGTTTGCTCGCGTGAGGTAGCAGAGGCAGCACTTGCTCATGCTGGAAAGAGCAAAGTAGAGGCGGCTTATTTTCGGAGTGACCTTCTGGATTTGCGACGTCCGCTGATGGAGGCATGGGCAGCGCAGTGTCGTGAATGACCGTCAGCGCCATTCAGTATATCATTTTTCCGGTGTTACTGGTGTTATCGGTGTTACCGCACATTAGAACCCGCAGGATACTGCCGATTTTCACTATGGTAGGCGGTAACACCTTAGAAAATTGCCTGTGTTACCAGTGTTACCGGAGCGTCATTGGGGTGCCATTCTGAAAAGATATTTTGTGTTGGCTTCATATGTTCTCAATTGCTTATGATACTAAAATATAGTATCTAAAAAACATGAAAGCCAAGCACCGCCGCACATTGGAACTGATTTTCAAGCGTCCTGTTTCGGGCAATGTGCCATGGGCAGACATTGAAGCTTTATTTGTTTCCCTAGGGGCGGAGGTGTCTGAAAGAGAAGGCTCCCGCATAGGGGTGTTCCTGTTTGATGAGGTAAAGGTGTTTCATAGACCTCACCCCAAACCGGATACAGACAAGGGTGCTGTAGCCTCTGTAAGAAAATGGCTTGAGCAGAATGGAGTGACGCCATGAACAACGTAATGGAAATTGGCGGCCATCGGGCTGTTATTCAGTTTGATCCTGAAATCGGGATGTTCCGGGGTGAGTTTCTGGGGCTGAACGGAGGGGCTGATTTCTACGCAGATAGTGTGGCAGGCCTTCAGCAGGAAGGGGAAACTTCCCTCCGTGTCTTCATGGAGATGTGTGCTGAGAAAGGCATTGATCCCGTGAAGCATTATTCAGGCCGGTTTGTTGTGAGGCTACCAGAAGACGTTCATGCACGGGTAGCTGAGATTGCTGCAGCACGCGGGATCAGTCTTAACCGACTGGTGCAGGATGTTTTGGCACAGGTTGAAGGATAAACTGTTTCGCGCCAACCCAAGCCCGTTGAATAGACGGATTTGAAAATGGGCCATTTGCTGCCCATTCAGCCTGTATAGCTTTTGTTTGCTGTTATCTCCGCTGTTAGCAGCATGCCAGAGGTTGGATTTCAGTGACCTCTCTTTGCTCAGCCGTGCTGTTATCAGCAGTGCAGATTATGCTGCTTGTCGCTGTTAGCAGCAAACAATTCCAGTCCGATTAAATCAAACGCAACTGGCCGCTTGAACAGGATTTAGTGATTTCCGCCAAGTCATTGTTTTTGCATGATTTAGGGTAATTTTTTCGTAATTAAAAACTCCACCGGAGGGATACTTTCCGGGGCCTGTGCAGAATTACAAAGGTCGCTGCCTCGCGCGCGTATTGGTTACAAAACCCTGACCGTTTTCGAATATCGGAAAAGCCTATCTTAGCGAATTCCTGAAGCACGAGGTTTTGCGTGATTTGCGTGCGCTTAGATCGGGCCTTTTGCGCTTCTGAAATCGCGTTTTGGATTTCAGTTTTTTCAGTAGGTTGAAGGCTGTTTGTCCCGCCGCTTTCTCGCTGTATCCGGCTCGAATGGCGGCTTGTACCTGTTGGGTGCCTAGCACTACAGTTGCATTTTGTGTCGTGAGTGAGCGCGGATAGCACTGGCCTGATGCGTTCGTCGAAAGACGGACCATCTGAG